>CALGOI010000328.1 GCA_937959065.1 uncultured Ignavibacteriota bacterium
GGAAGGAAAAAACTTCAAAGAAGTTATGGAATCATTTGGACAGGAAACCAATGGATTGATTTCTGAGGATAAACGTCCAACTACGGTAAAGACCAGAGTAATCGCAGATGCTCACCATTTAATTCGAATAGACAGTGAGTCAAAAGAAGATATTAAAAAGGATACAGAGAACAAGATTTTAACTATTTTGAAAGAGCGAGTAAATGAAATCGAATTAATTATTTTACAGGATTATAATAAAGGTGTTCTTACAAAGAGATTAATCCATTCCGTAATGAAGTTTGCTATTGATAGTAATATTAGAACATTGGTTGATCCAAAATTTTTTAATTTTAAAGAATACAAAAACTCTTACGTATTCAAACCAAATAAAAAGGAATTTGAGCAGGCAATAGGCAAAAAAATAAATACAGAAGAGGATCTATTAAACTATTCAGAAGAACTGGTCGAAGAATTAAATTGTAAATATTTGGTTTTGACTTTAGGTGAGCAAGGAATGATGTTATTCGAAAAAACCAATGGGAAAGTGAATTTTGAGAAAATTAGTACAAAAGCAAGAAAAGTAGCTGATGTGTCGGGTGCAGGCGATACAGTTATCTCAACAATTGCTGTTTGTCTTGCCGGTGGAGCTTCAGTCAGTGATGCGGTAAAAATCTCAAACTATGCAGCTGGTTTAGTGGTTGAGGAAGTTGGCATAGTCCCTATAGAAAAAGATAAACTTATAGATAATATTCCCGATTAAAACGATAAGATATTATGATTGTAAATCTAGAAACTTTTACACCTATTCGTGATAAGATTAAAGCAGAGGGAAAGAACCTTGTTTTTACAAACGGCTGTTTTGATATCCTTCACCGGGGACATGTAACTTATCTAAATGAAGCTAAATCTCTAGGAGATTATCTAATAATTGGAGTAAATTCTGATACATCCGTAAAAAAGCTTAAAGGGGAAAACAGACCTGTCAATAATGAACGGGATAGAGCACTGTTGTTAGATAATCTAAAATGTGTAGATTATGTCATTATATTTGAAACAGACACACCATATGAACTTATAAAAAGTCTTAAACCAGATATACTTGTAAAAGGCGGAGATTGGAAAAAGGAGGATATTGTAGGCCATGATATTGTAGAACAAAACGGAGGTAATGTTTTTAGTTTAAATTTTGTTGATAATTATTCAACTACTTCAGTTATAAAAAAGATCAATAAAAGCTCTAGATAATTACACTGATAACGAATGCCTGAAGAAACCGGAAATACAACTAATAATGATGACGGTGTAGAAAAAAAAGCCATTGATAAAAAGGCTAAAGAGAAAACACCTAAAAAGAAAAAGAATATAATATTTAGTATAATTAAGTATCTATTTATTTTTTTAATTTTTATTATCTTTTCATTAATTATTCTCCTACAGACCACTTTTTTTAAGACCTGGCTACTTGATATAGCATTATCAAAAATCAACAATGACCTTGTAAAACCCGGAAGTTTAATATATGCTGAATCACTCGAAGGGAATATCCTATCCGGAATAAAGCTAAATAATGCCGGAATCATTGTGCAAAAAGATACTTTAGTAAAATTTGATTACATAGACGTAGGGTATAATATTTTTAGAATCCTAAATGAAGAAATCTACATTCACAACCTTGTACTTGAAAATCCCGAAATAAATTTTACATATGTCTGGGATACGGAGTTTGAAGACGGAAAAGCATGGAACTTCACTCAAATTTTTAAATCTGAACCGGATACTCTTATTGATACTACTATCTCCGAATTTAAATGGGGTATAACTGTCGATAACTTTGAAATCCGTAACGGGAAATTCAGATCAGTGGATTCTTCTGCCATCCCTATAAGAGATATTTCAATGGAAAAACTTGATACTTTTAACTTCGGGTATCTGGACGTAACTGACCTCAACATTAAATTATCCGGTAAATATTTTCCCGAATATAGAGAAGCCGATATAGAAAATATTTCTTTTAATACAAATTCAGATTTTGATTTAAAACAGTTAAGTATGAAAGCGGTTTTAAATGACATTACCGGATGCAAAATTGAAAATTTTGTTTTATTAACAAACCGGACTGATATTAAGATCGAAAATTTATTCGTTAGTGAGTTCAGTCCGCTAAATGGATTCGATTACGAGGAGTTTGGGGAGAAAAATATAAAATTAAAGCTTCTGGCAAATAAATTTGATTTCCGGGATCTGATATTCTTTTTACCTTCGTTAGATTTCCTTGCAGGAAGAGTGTATCTTGATCTGGATGTTGATGATAAGTATAAGAATTTGAGAATCGAGAAATTAGTTTTAAAAACGGACAATTCAACATATAATTTCACAGGAAGAATTCAGAACCTTCAGAAGCCTGCCGACCTGATTTATGATATTAAAGGAAGAGACATGTCTATAAACCCCGTGGATACTAAAACGATATTACCCGGTCTACCTATACCTGATTACAGCCATGTAGGCTTAGTAACAATACCATATATTGAATTTAAAGGAGAACACGATGATTTTGATGCCATTTTCGATGTTAGAACTGCACTTGGGAATGCATCAGGTGATGTCTTTCTTAATTTCGAAAATGATTTTATATACAGAGGAAATGTTAAGACGGAGAATCTCAATATTGGAAGAATCATTCAGGATCCTGAATTGGAAAGTAATATTAATAGTGAAGTAATTGCGGAGGGTAGAGGTTTTGATTACAGAACAATGAATGCTCGAGTCAATTATGATATCCGAAATTCAAGTTTCTTTAAACAAAACATCACTTCCTCCGCCGGGCAAATCAATATGAATAGTGGGAATGCACAACTCGACTTATCTTTTATATCAAACTCTGTAAATGCAAAAGTAAGAGGTACTGCTAATGTTCGTAATCTTGATAATATAACTTATGACTTACAAGGTATAAGCAATAATTTAAATATTGCAGGATTTACAGGTGATGCTTCACAAAATAGCGACCTCAATTTCACATTTGACATAAAAGGTATAGGCTTTGACCCCAATACAATTACCGGTCAATTTAATTTTGATATTCAAAACTCACGTTATGCTGAATTTATAATTCCACAAACTCCATTACAAGCAAATTTACAAAGAGAAGGAGACGATAAGATTCTGGATTTAAGGTCAGATATTATCGATATTAGCGCTAAGGGTAGATTTGGATTCACTCAGCTTGGAGAAATACTTGGAGAAAACATCTCGCAAATTGTCGATGAATACAATCAGCGATTTACTGCGGTTGCTGATACAACAGACACCCTTTCGTATACTGAAGCGAATTTAAGTTCAGACCTTAATATTAATAAATCTATCTCAACTACTTCAAATGCAGGAGCTGATCTTGATATGAGGTATTCCATAACTTTTAAAAATTTACTCCCTTTAAGCAATTATCTTGATTCAACGTTATTTATTAAAGGAACCATAACAGGTACGATAAAAAATCAGAATAATATTTTTAATTTATCCGCACAAGCTGATATAAGAGATTTTGTATATGGTGATTCTCTATTGATATTTAAAGATACGGACATATTCTTTAACATGGAAAATAACCCGTCACTTCCCGGGCTTAAAGGATATTCATCTGATTTTAGGGTTGTATCAGATTCTCTCGTTTTCGCAAAACAAATGTATGATTCTATTAACGTTGAAATACAAGCAAATGATCAATTGAATAAATACCGGATGTATGCATTAAAAGATACAAACCTCATAATATATTCTGACGGTTTCTTAAACATTCTACCAGGAAAAATTGAACTGACCAGCGATACAACTGCATTTAAGTATAGTGTATTCAGCGTTTCAAACCGGGATACAGTAAGAATAAACTATTTACAGACCGAGGATGACAAATTAATAGAATTTAATTCATTTACCCTACAAAAAGAAAATCAAAGAATCGCAGTAAAAGGAATCTTCTCCCTGGAAAATGAAAGTGATCTAGAAGTTAGCGGGGATAACATTAATATTACCTCTATTGAATTATTTCAGAACCCTGAAACTAGAGAAACAGAGGAAATAACAGGGAATGTAAGGCGAGTAAAAGCTATTGTGAAAGGACCAATAGACGATTTGAACATAGTGGCTGAAGTAAATTCGGATCCTTTATATATAAATATGAATCCAATTGGAAGGTTCGATGCTGAAATAATATATAAGGACAATATTATTTTCCCGGACATTTCATTTTACAATGCCAACAATAGGGGTAATCTCCAGATTTACGGCACTTTTCCGATTCCATCCATTTCAGGAGATTCAAATGTTTTAGCGAATGACTCCCTGTTTATATATGATACAACATATTCAATGGATACTTTGGATCTCCGTAGTGTTGATTTGACAGTGGATGCCAATAATTTTCAATTGGATATTCTGAGTAGATATGTGCCTAACCTATCTAGAATATCAGGTGGACTGGATGGAGAAATACGTATAACAGGTAATGTAAGTGAACCAAATTTAATCGGAGATCTCAATATCAAAGAAGGCAGATTTGTTTTTGATATGACGAAGATGTATTATGGGCTAGACATGAGTTTTACAGCAAACAATGAAAAACTTGATATTAGTAATATGAAAGTATATGTACCCTCCGAGCAGAGCAAATTTTTATCAGGTTATGGTTCTCTTGATCTGAGCAATCTTCAATTAAGTAACATTGATATGACCATAGAAGGTACAATAAAAGCCTTGGATAACGACAACGGACCTACTGATTTTGGCATTTATGGTGATCTATATGTTGGAAGCGGTACACCAAAATTGAAAGTTACCGGAAATCAGCAGAAGATATTAATATCCGGTAACCTTCTCCTGGTTGAGGGGAATGTTACAATGAATCCACTTGGAGCAAAAACTTATTATAATATCTATGAAGACGAGGGATTTGTATATACTGTGGAAATTGATTCATCAACAATTGATCAGTCGATGATAAACCAGATCAAAGCACATGTGGAAAAAATCAACGCAAAGAATGTAGCTAATGTTAATCCTTTCCAGAGATACTTTTTACCTTCCGATTCATTGGCTAATGGCGATACTACCAAGCCAAGTGTTTTAGCTTATGATTTAACAATGCAAAACCAAAACGAGTTATATCTCAGATTCATTGTTAATGAGCAAACCCGTCAAGAATTTTTTGGGAATGTAAATGTAGACCTGCAGGTAAATAATCTCAACGAAAAAAACACAATGTCTGCAGTAGGTACAGTTACATTAGGAAACAATGCTTACTATCGGTTTTACAGGAGATTTAATGCAACTGGAGATATCAGGTTTTATGGGCCTGTAACTAACCCGGAATTGAATGTAACTGCAGAATTTACAACAGTATCATCACGTTCTAGTGTTACATCAAATACTTCTACTTACAGGGTTGTTTTAAATGCAACAGGATCAGCAACTGCTCCGAAATTGGATTTCCAAGTGTATGAAGATGGACAGCCTGTTGGCGGAACAGATCCTACCAGCGCAGCTATATCAGTAATACTTTTTGGGCAATTAAACCCCGGAGGAGGGGTGCTGGGGTCAGTAGGAAGTAATATTGGCTCACTTGTCGTCTCTGATTATTTATCAAGTGCGATTCAGGATGTTCTGCCTTTTATTGTTAATACCAGTATTAATTATAATGATTCAGAAAGCGGGAACGTCGTTCAAAATACTGATTTAAGTTTAACTGCCCAATTTGGTGATGCAACAGTCCGATTTGGAGGACAGGTTTTTGAGGATATAAGCAATTCCAGTATAGTGATCGAATATCCATTAAACAAGCTCTTAAATCTGAATTTACCAAGCAATCTCGTCCTACAGATAGAGAGAGTTGTTGATCCGACATCTACCTTAAGAACCGATGGCAGTGATGAATTCCGCTTTGGAGCGTTATTATATTATAGAATTAAATTTTAAACATATCAGCATAAAATCTAAAATACTTTCTTTCCTTAAGAAGAACAAAGGTAAAGAGTTTAAATTCAATACTCTTCTTAACGTACTTCAACTAGATAGGACAAAACGAAAAGTCTTGAGAAACGAGCTTGAGAAGCTTACATCTCAGGGGCAAATAATAAAGACCGGCAAATATTATTCTATCAAAAGCAATCCTTATGCCGTTAATAGTAAATC
The DNA here is from genome assembly GCA_937959065.1 of uncultured Ignavibacteriota bacterium. Taxonomy (GTDB): domain Bacteria; phylum Bacteroidota; class Ignavibacteria; order Tepidaquicellales; family Tepidaquicellaceae; genus JAEYVS01. The sequence continues at coordinate 6,169 of CALGOI010000328.1, forward strand.
CAGTAATAATAAATCTTCAAAACATAGTGTCAACTCCGATGAAAAATTTCTCACCTACGAAAAGCCACTTTTAAAATTTATAACAGGGCGATTTGAAGGAGATAAAAATGAAGGCATTGTAGTACCTGATTCAAAAATCATTAAAAAAGATGTATATGTTACTGGCGAAAATATAAGTGGAGCTAAGTTTGGAGACAAGGTTTTATGTAAGTTAGTAAATTACAAAGACCAAAATAAAGAGAGAGCTGAACTTTATGGAAAGATTGAAGAGGTCATTGGAACTGCTGGTGAATTAACAACAGAAATACAGGCGGTATTTGGGAAATACAATCTTAATGAAGACTTTCCGGAAAAAGTAATTAAAGAAACCGAAAGGCTTTCAATAGAATATGATTTAAATAACCGATTGGATTTAAGGGAAAAGAAGTGTTTTACAATAGATCCATCCGATGCAAAAGATTTTGACGATGCACTATCTATCGAAAAGCTTAATACTGGTAATTATTTAGTTGGAGTCCATATAGCAGATGTTTCACATTATGTAAAAGAAAATACTCCTTTAGACATCGAAGCCTTAAAAAGGGGTACAAGTGTTTACCTTGTCGATAACGTCGTACCAATGCTTCCTGAGGTGTTATCAAATAATATATGTTCTTTAAGACCTGATGAAGACAGGTTGACATATTCAGTTATGATCGAAATAACCGAAGGTGCTGAGGTCAAAGGATTCGAGATTAAAAAATCAATTATCAATAGCAAAAAAAGATTTACGTACCAGGAAGCACAGGATGTAATTGATAAGAAGAAAGGACCTTTGAAAAAAGAAGTCTTACAACTTTATAAGATTTCCAAAAATCTTACCTCTAAGAGAATGAAGGAAGGAAGTCTAAACTTTGAGACAAAAGAGGTTAAATTTGCTTTTACTAAAAAAGGTAAAGTAAAAGATATTGTAGTCAAAGAGAGACTGGACTCAATGAGGTTGATCGAAGAATTTATGCTGCTTGCTAACAAATGTGTAACCCAGTATATAACCCGTCGGCAGAAAGAAGAAAAGAGGGAATTACCATTTATTTACAGGGTTCATGATCTGCCAGACCAGCAAAAATTAAAAGACCTATCGGAATTTATAATTCAGTTCGGATACAAGATAAAACTTAAACCTCCTGTTCCCGACAAAGAATCCCTGAAAAAATTACTTGAGGAAATAAATGGAAAACCTGAGGAATATGTTATTAATGACCTTTTAATACGTGCAATGGCTAAGGCTATTTACACTGATAAAAACATCGGCCATTACGGTCTGGGTTTTGAGGATTATACGCACTTTACATCTCCTATCAGAAGGTACCCGGATCTGCTGGTACACAGGATACTGCACGAATATATTACTGAAGAAGGTAATCTGCAGAGTAGAATTAATTATTACAAAAAAACACTACCGGAAATCTGTAAACATTGCTCATTACAGGAACAAAATGCAGTCAGTGCCGAGCGTGAAGTTATAAAGATACGCCAAATCGAATATATAAATAGGCATCCAAACAAAATATTTAACGGTATCATATCAGGATTAATTGAAAGGGGTATGTTTGTTGAAATCAATGATATCTTAGTTGAAGGAATGGTAAGGTATAAGGATATTGAAGATGATTATTACGAGTATGATCAAAAGAATCATTGCGCGATAGGAAGAAGAACTAAAAAAGTTTACCATGCAGGTCAAAATGTTAAGGTAAGAATCCTAAAAACAAACATGGAGAACAAAAAGATAGATTTTGAATTAATTGATTAGTGTCTAACTAACCTTTCCACCTCTTCTGCTTCTTTTTCCAAATTACTTGTTAATACTTTACAACCTGTTTTTGTGACCAAAACATTGTCTTCAATTCTCACCCCGATCCCTTTGAATTTAGAGGGGCATTCATTTGAATCTTTAGAAAAGTATACTCCTGGTTCGATCGTCACAAGATATCCTTCTTTAAATGTATCAAAGTCTGATTTCTTACCATTGGTAAATGGAACCGCATCATGAGTATCGAGTCCTAGGTCATGTCCAAGTCCGTGATAAAAATAATTTTTAACTTCTTCTTTTTTCTTAATTATTTTTCTTTTCACTAGTTCATTAGCTATTAAATCCTTTATCTCTTTGTTAAGGGTGCTAAACTTTACACCCGGCTTTATCTTCTTTATAGCTTCCTTATTTGCCTTTAAGACTATGTCGTAAACTATTCTTTGCTCTTTTGTGAATTTACCATTTGCCGGATATGTCCTGGTTATATCGCCACGATAATAATTATACTCTGCGCCTGTATCAATTAACACAAGATCTCCGTTTTCAATATCATCGAGGTTAGTAATATAGTGTAATATACAAGCATTATTCCCTGATGCAACAATTGTATCAAATGCCACGTCCGATGCTCCTCTGTCCTTATAATTGTATTCTATTAACGATTGTAATTGATATTCCTTCATACCCGGTCGAAGTTTCATTGCCGAATCTTTTAAAGAATCTACGGTGATATCAATGGCCTTTTGTATTTGTTTCAGCTCAAAAGGGGTTTTAACCTTTCTCATAGAGCCCAGAATATTATTCACGTCAGAAATCTGTATTTATGATGATAGCAATATCAAACTACTA
>CALGOI010000329.1 GCA_937959065.1 uncultured Ignavibacteriota bacterium
GTCTTGTTCGTTTCTATCCCCACCTTAACAAACATGCCCGGTTTCATCATCATATTCGGATTCGATGTTGTGATTCTTACTTCTGCTGTCCTCGTCTCCGGATTTATAAACGGATTAATATAATCAATCCTTCCGGTTATTACTTTATCAGGATACCCGCTCAGTGATATATTCACACTTTGACCGATTCTTATATTCCTGAGCTCATTCTCATATACATTTGCTATTACCCAGACTGAACCCAGGTTCACAACATCCGCTATAGTCATTCCTTCTGTCACCCAGCTTCCTTCGTTTACATACTTTCTGGTCACTACTCCTGAATAATCTGCGTAATATGTAAGTGAATTCCTTACCTGCCCGGTCTCCTCCAATTCCCTGATCTGCCCGTCTGTAACAAACCACAACCGTAATCTCTCTTTTGTCGCATCGAGTATAGACTTTGCATTCTCATAAACTCTTGAGTAATCCGACCCCCTTACGCTCACCATATTCTTGTAGGCAAGAATGTATTCCTTCTGTGTTGCCACCAGCTCAGGCGAATATATTTCGAATGCCCTCTGCCCTTTCCTCACCCATTGACCTTCATAATCTATAAATTGCCTCATTATCTTTCCTGCCACAGGAGATGATATCTGCCTGTATGCATCATCCCTCGCCCTTACTACTCCGTCTGCCTGCAGTGAAAAATCAAAATTCCCATATCTCGCGACAGTAGTTTGAACATTTGCTAGCACCACTTCAGACGGCGAAAGCTTTATCTCACCCAGATCGGTGTTGGCATCGTCTTCGTATTCTTCCATTCCTTCCATTGTTTCACCGCTCCCCTTTAATACAAGGTCCATATTACATATCGGACACACACCGGGATGGTCTTGCTGGATCTGCGGATGCATCGGACAAATGTATAGTTCGGCTTCAGTATGGACATCCTTATCAAACATATGCTTGAAAATGAATTGATACGATAATATCCCTGCTGTTAATACCGCCAATGATATGATTACGATTATTATATACTTTTTCATTTCTCTATTATTAATTGATGATAAAGATTTGCTTGCCGGTTATATACTCCAGCTCACTCACTTCCATTAAATAATCTGCCTGCTCCTCAAGCAGCATCAGGTTTGCTTCCCTTAATGACCTGTATGAATCAAGCAGGTTCAAAAAATCATCCGTTGCGCTTACATATGCTGTCAGGCTTGACTCGAACGTCTGGTCGGTCTGAGGCAAAAGAACGTCCCTGAGATAATTCAGCCGTTCTAATGATGTTTCGATCCTTACTAAACTGTTCCTCATATCCTTGATGAGGTACTGCATTGTGTTTTCATACTCTGCCAGGTACATCTTATCCAGCACTTCTGCCTCCTCTATCTTTGCATCTATTCGTTTGCTGTTCCACGGTACAAAAGGAAGTGAAATTCCCAATCCAACCATAATGAAGTTTTTGTACATCTCACCATTGTAACTGTATCCACCCTTTAGCATCAGGTCTGGGGTTCTGTCTGTTCCTGCTATATTCCTTTGGATCTTGTTCATCAGTATCTTATTGTCTATCAGTTTAAACTCAGGATTATTTTCGAGCATGTCTGCTATCAGCTTTACCGTGTCCGGCTTTGGTGAGTTTAATATTAATAGCAGGTTCACATTCCTTGTCCTGAATGTCGAATCCAGTTTGGTGTTTGAAAGTACCTCTATATTATTAATGTAAACCCTTCTTGCAGACTCAAGGTCTAACCTCTCGAGCTCAAGTTTTTGAAGCTCGTTGTTACTTTTGAGTATGTGATTCTGAACACCTCTCCCGACAGAATAATTTATTTCCTGCGATTTTATTATACTCAAAAGTATCTCGACATACTCTTCGTTGAATTCAAGAAGCTTCTCCGTTAAGTATAATCTGAAATAATTAAGCTTTAGGTCTCTTATAAGCTGCAGCCTGACTACATCCTTCATTATCTCCTGCTCTATAGCGCTTGCCTCTATCAGAGATTTGTTCTGATCCAGCCTGTCGGACATCACAATCCCCTGTGATAAGATTGCCTTATAAGTAGGCCTCCCCTCCAGGTTAGTTGGGATCATCTCCGTCATAAATTCCAGCATTGGCACCGGCTGCATGCTTTCCTGGTTTTTTCGGGTAAGCTCAGCCCTTCGCCTGTACTCAATAGGACTGAGTTCAGAATTACCCGTTACTGCCGATTCAATAAGATCGTTCAGCCCGCGTGGCTTTGAGATTCCGCCCGGCTGCGAATAAAGTGAACCCGCTGTTAGAAAAACTATACTTGCTATTATAATTATAGATTTCATTTGTTTTATCCATTTTTTGAAATAGAATAATACAATCCTTCCCTTTTGAGAAAGGTTTTAAAAATGAAATCTGTTTTTAGATTAGAAGTGAGGAGTACTTTATGGGAATATCCTCAGTATGTGTGATGGGTATTTTTTGAGGTAAATATATAGATGTCGATGAAGCATGCGAGTTGAATATATCTGAGAGACTTACAGCAAATAGAAATACTAATTCTGAATTCTCAAATCTCTTTGTATTTTCAAAATCTGCGTTGTTTGAATACTCAGTAGTTATCTCTGAGCAGCAGTCATCTGCTTTCGTGAAATAAGCCCCATTGGTATTGATATCCGGTGTTGTCGAATGTGTGCAGCAGCATTCGTCATCATGATCCATGCCCATTGCACACAATCCGACCGTTACCGCGTAATTCAAATTAACGGTAACTACCAGTAACACCAATAATAAATTGCGATATTTGTTTAATATCTTTCTCAACTATTCTGCAATTACATGTTCATTCCTTTGTTCTTCTGATCTTCCGGTCTCTTACAGCAGTCATCCAGCATTTCGTATGCTTCCTTATCTGCCTTTTTATCGTTTGCGTCATATCCTGCAGCCGTGATTGTTGATTCTATTTTTGAAATATCTGTCTTCGCCTTGTCATATGTTACTTTTACTGTCTTGCCCTTTACATCTACATCTACATCATTTATTCCATCAGAACTTTTCAGCGCTTTTGTAATATTCTTTTTACATGAATTGCACTGTATTGAAGGTACATTTACTGTAACTATTTCACCTTCAGCTACTTCTTCTGTTTTTTTATCTGTTGTACTTTCTGTATTTGATTTCTGATCTGCTGTTTCTGTTTTCTTATCACTGTCACTGCAACCGGCTAAAAAACCGGCAGTAATGAATAAGACCGCTATTATTAAACTTAAGTTTTTCATTTTTCCTTTTTTAAATTTAGTAAAAATTTAATCTAAACGGAATCTGAATCCCGCGTAGAATTCTCTGCCCATCGTAGGACCCCAGATAAACGAAGTATCGAAATACGGTCCGAATGGGTCATTATTACTGATTATGGGATCATCCTGCATAAAGTTCAATAGGTTCTCTACACCCGTATAAAATTCGAACAACTCCCATCTCTTCGTGAATTGCAGCCCAACCAGTGTGTATGGATCTGATTCTGTCGGCCTCTGGTATTGAACCGGGTTCGATGACGTGGAGGGCAACCTCTGCTTCCCGAACCATTCCGCAATCACTGTCGCTGACCAGTTTTCGTCATCAGGTGCATATGTCAGACTGCTCAGTACATTGTGCTTGGATACGAACGGATACTCCTGCTCTACTCCATTCTGCGTATAACTCACGTCACTATATTTATACGATAGTTTCCCGTCAAAGTTCTTGAGAAAATTCACGCTTCCCTCTGCCTGCAATATATTCGAATAGGAATCACCGTTCAGATTACTGAATGTCACCTCTGACGGATTAGAATCATAATCCGGAATTATCTGGTTTATAAAGTTCGTCCTGTAAAAATCTACAACAAAATTCCCTGAAATATCATTCATAGTGA
>CALGOI010000330.1 GCA_937959065.1 uncultured Ignavibacteriota bacterium
ACCTATCGCATAAGATACCGAAGCCATTAACACCAATCCCTGTGGTATCAATGAAATCAATATTGTGGCCATTTTTCTGACAAACGGAACATCATCGAAATAATTCGGGGTATCGAAAATCACTTCCAGAAGAACCAATGCTAATGCAATGGTAAATAGCATCTTTACAATAAAATTTATCTTCCTCTGAAGCGGGGTTACGCTGAATTTAAACTTTTTTGCAAGATCGGTTATTTGTGAGGCATAGCTGTCACCTCCAACCTTCTCAGCCGTGTAATAACCATTCCCGGAAATACAAAAGCTTCCGCTGAGTAATTCATTTCCTTCCTTCTTGTTTATCGGGTGGGATTCACCGGTGAGAAGTGACTCGTCTATCTCCAGGTGATTTGATTTAATTACCTTCCCATCTACTACTATCTGGTCTCCGCGTCCAATCTTTAGCAGGTCATCCTTAACTATTTCTTCCTGCCCGATTTCCTTCTCGACTCCGTCTCTTACAACAATCACCTCTTTTTTAAGCAGTAAACTAACTTTATCCAGTGCGCGCTTTGCTTTGATCTCTTGGAATATCGCAATCCCGGTATTCATAATAGCGATCGTGAATAATCCCAGGGAGTCAAGGATAAGGTTTATATCACCCGTTCTCCAGTAAAATAAAAGTATTGCAATAATTATGAATGAAATTATATAATTGAAAACTGAAAATATGTTCTCAATGAATATCTCGCTTATAGTTTTGCTCTTCTCTTTTGAGGCTTTGTTTACGAGCCCTTTTTCTATTCGCTCTTTTACTTCGGTGCTATTTAATCCTTTGAGATTCAATATTTCAGGCAATTTTAAAAATTTTCTCTCTTACTTTTTGAACGTAGTATAATGTGAACGAGCCAAGTATGCTCATAGGGATTATAATTAACCAATACTTATATGGTACATAATCTATTTCATAAAATATCTTGATCAGGTTGTAAACCGGTACATCATAATTAGTCACCGCAAAGAATATATACAATATAACCAGTATTATTCCGCTAACGTAAAAATACATTTTTTCCTTTTCATATCTAATGGCAACAATAATATAGTTTGCTATCGATATGAATACCATTATCGACAGCATTATCATGCTTACGTGCTCTCCTGAACCCGGGAAAAACATATTTGTCAGCCATATACCCAGATATCCGGCTATGATGATAACTGCCCCTGCCAGTACGATGAATGTGAAAATATCTTTAATAAAATCATGGTTCTTAGATACATTCGTATTCTTCAACATTAGCAGATATGCCGGCAAAGCGATTCCGAATATATTTATTAACGCAACTCGTCTTGGTGTGAGAGGAAAGTCCAGAAGAAAGAATATAGATAGCATTGCAATGTATATTACAATAAAATTCTTCGTAAGGAAAAGTTTTGATATATAGCTGACCGAATTTACTATCTTATTTCCTTCATCAACCATCCTTGGCAGCAATGATAATTTGTTCTTTATCAATACCATATCGGCAACCTCCTTTGTGATCTGGCTCCCTTCTTCCATCGCAATTCCCATATCTGCTTCCTTAATCGCAGGCAGGTCGTTTACCCCGTCGCCTATCATTGCTGTATATATCTTGTTCTGTTTTAGCGTCCTTATAATTTCAAGCTTCTGGTCGGGTTTCAATCTTGCGAATATATCTTTCTCATCAAGTATCTGTTTTAAGCGCTCATGCGCTAATCCCTCTAATTCCTTTCCTGTAATTATACTTCCAGGCTCCGGTTTTCTATCAAGGTCAGCCAGTATCGCTGCAATCGAATCGGCTGAATCTCCGGATAATATCTTTACTGAAATATTGTTTTTTTCAAATAATTCCAACGCCTCCTTGGCATCTCCCCGGGCAGTGTCTGAAATGGATATAAGAAGATATGGCTCTATCTCCGTCTTCTCACGTGAGGATTTTATCTCACTAACTGTTTTGTAGCTTTTGATCTTTCCAAATAGCAAATTCCTGTAAACACTCAACTCCTTATCTCTGAAAATCCCATCAGCAATGTTAATGTCACTTCCTCCCATATGGTCTGAAAGTACATCGTATCCACCAAGTATATAACACACGCTTGTTCCGTCTTTTTCAAACTCTATT
>CALGOI010000331.1 GCA_937959065.1 uncultured Ignavibacteriota bacterium
AACATGTTATCATCGGCACACAAAGCCAAAAATCTTTCCAGTCTGGCGCTCGAGTGCTCCGGTCCCTGTCCTTCCTGCGCGTGAGGTAAAAGCATCACTACGTTGTTAGGCAGGTCCCACTTAGTATATGAACAGCAAATGAAGTTATCGATGATGACCTGTGCGGCGTTTGCGAAGTCACCGAATTGCGCTTCCCACATCACCAGTGTTATTGGGTCAGCCGTACTGTACCCGTATTCAAATCCCAATACAGCCGCCTCCGACAATAAACTGTCGAGCGGTTCTATCTTAGCTTCTGTTGGAAGCTGGTTGAGCGGGATGATCTCCGCACCGGTATTCACATCCGTCAAAACAACGTGCCTCTGTGAGAAAGTACCTCTCGCGCTGTCCTGCCCGCTGAGCCTTATCGGTGTTCCCTCCAGCATCAATGTACCAAAAGCAAGCGACTCGGCAAATGCCCAATCCACTTTAAAATCATTTTCCTGCGGGAAGTGTCCCCTGCTCTCAACAAATTTTTTGAGCTTAGGGTGGATCGTAAATCCTTCCGGTACATTCGTCAGAGCCTTCACAACTTTATCGAGTTCTTCCGCACTTACCTTTGTAGGCTCGGCGGTCATAATCTCTTTTATCTCTTCCTTCGATACAGCCAGAGGAGCATCCGCTTCAAAAGTATCAGAGTCCTTATTCTTTACCAGGTTATAATCTTTATCCATTCTTTCGTTGATCTCATCTTCCATCTGTTTCACTTCATCTTCGGTTACAGCCTGTTCTTTTAAAAGCTTGGCTTTGTACTTTTCAAGAACCGATGGCATCGATCGGATTTTTTTATACATGAGCGGCTGTGTGTAAGCCGGTTCGTCGGTTTCATTATGGCCGAGTCTCCTGTACCCAAAAATATCGATTACAACGTCTTTTTTAAACTTTTGCCTGAATTCAAATGCCAGCTGGGTAACCCACATGGTCGCTTCCGGATCGTCCCCATTTACGTGAAAAATAGGAGCTTGCACCATTTTCGCAACATCCGTAGCGTAAACGGTACTTCTTGCATCTACCGGAGCAGTAGTAAAACCAATCTGGTTATTTATCACTATATGGACTGTTCCGCCTGTACTATACCCCTGTAACTGCGATAGATTAAGGGTTTCAGCCACTATTCCTTCACCCGCAAAAGCAGCATCCCCATGTAATAATACCGGTACGGTTTTATCCCGCTGTACATCATCCATTCTGGTTTGTTTCGCGCGGACAATGCCCTCGACAACCGGATTCACGAATTCCAGGTGGCTCGGATTCGACGCTACTGCGACGTTTATATTCTTGTCGTGCATTGTCTCGTATGTGCCGGCAGCTCCAAGGTGGTATTTAACATCACCACTACCCTGCGCCGACTGTTCTACGTTATCTTCAAACTCCGAGAATATGGCATGCATCGACTTACCTATGATATTAGCTAGTACATTAAGTCGCCCTCTATGCGCCATCCCCAAGACCATCTCTTCGACACCCGCTTCGGCGCCAATATTCAACAGGTGGTCGAGCGATGCGATAATGGTTTCAGATCCTTCAAGAGAAAATCTTTTATGTCCGAGATATTTCCGGTCGATGAATTTTTCAAAATTCTCAGCCTGCATCAATTTATAAAGGATGTTTTTCTTATATCGATTATCATAGTTAGGCTTATTTCTGACCGGCTCCATTTTACTTTGAAGCCATTCTTTTTCTTCTACGTCCTGTATGTGTTTAAATTCGACTCCGATCGTTCCGCAATAAGTCTCGAGTAAAATATCGAGGATATCGCGAAGTGTTGCGGTTCTTAGTCCCGCGAGACCGTCGGTAATAAATTCCCTGTCAAAATCCCAGATAGTCAAACCATAATAAGATGAATCAAGCTCTTTATGGTACTTCGGTTCATCGCTGAGAGGGTCCAGATGAGCCTGCAAGTGTCCGCGAACACGGAACATATTTATCAGCTGAATGACCTTCGCCTGCTTCTCGATTTCTTTAATGTTGTTTATACCGACAAAATCCTCGGCGTTATCGTCTGCTTTCCAGTAAACAGGCAGTACGTTTACTTTAAGATCGCGGAAAATCTCGTCATAAAATTCATCCTGTCCGAGAAGGAGCTCGTGGATTCGTTTAAGGAATAGACCGGACTCTGCGCCCTGGATAATCCTGTGGTCATAAGTGCTGGTCATATTCATTACCTTGCTGATGCCAAGTGAAACAAGTACATCCTTTGTTGCAGCGTGGAATTGAGCCGGGTATTCGATAGCACCAGTAGCTATGATCGTTCCCTGCCCGAGCATTAGCCGCGGGTTAGAGGCGTTAGTTCCTATTGTACCGGGATTAGTCAACGAAATTGTAGTTCCCTGGAAATCCGATACTTCAATCTTTCCTTTTCGTGACCTGTCGATTATATCGTTATATGCTTCAAAGTACTCTTTAAAATTCATCCCATTCGCTTTCTTGATGTTCGGAACGATCAGCGAACGCGAGCCGTCTTTCTTTTCAATGTCGACTGCAAGACCAAGGTTAACGGCATTCTTTTTTACCAGGTAAGGCTGTCCTTCCATCACGGTGAAGGAGTTATTCATATTCTGAACAGTATCGATGGCTTTGACAATAGCCCAGCCGATGATATGTGTGTAGGATATTTTTCCACCACCTGTCTGTTTAAGGAAATTATTTATAACGATCCTGTTTTCTTCGAGTAATTTAACCGGGATAGACCTGAACGTTGTTGCAGTCGGGATAGTCAGAGAGGTATTCATATTCTCTATGATCCGCGCGCCTGCTCCTTTTATGAGTATTGCTTCCTCATCTTCACCAGGCTTAGGCATATTAACCTGCGGAGCCTGTTTTTTCTCTTCTGTAAAAAGAGGAGCCTGAACCGAATGTCCGTTACCTCCATTTTTTTTGAAAGATAATTCACCTGAATCGAAATCCTTAAAATAATCCTTCCACTCATCGCTAACCGAATCGGGGTCTTTTTTGTAATCACTGAATAGATCGAGCACAAACCATGTATTCACTCCAAACTCGGAAATCTTCTCTCGCTGCTCTTCTGTCAGATCTTCTAATTTCATTATTTATATATGGTTATTTTGACCGTAATTATGTAAATATATAAAGGAATGTAAGTATTTTAGAAATGAAGTTCAGTGGAGAAATTGATAAATTAATACAAACTTACCTTTACCTTTAAATCCCGTTCAATAGTTATTAAATTAAGCCGAACCAAAAAATGCTAAATGACGGATTTTGTAGATATACTAAAATTCGATTATGAGTTAATGCTGATTGCAGCGGGTTTTTTCGCTGTGGTCTTCATTCCATATCTACAGCTGTCACATAATAAACATGTAAGAGAACATACTTCCCACAAATACAGGTGGCTGGTGCTAGGTGAACTTATATTTGGATTAGTATTGATGATAATATTTGCATGTATGGTATTTGGTGGGAAAGTCGAAGAGACCTTCCTCGGGCTTGTAACAAATAAGAACGAGAGAATTGATACAAAGAAAATAGTTGATATGAACATTCCAAAGCTCTTAACACTGCTAGACTCGTCTGAATTTGATCACTGGGATCCTGAACTCGGCAGATGGGGCATAGATGGGATTATCCGTCTTGAAGAGAATGTGACAACTCATAAAGACAAAGACATAATTCTGCCACAGGGTACAAAGCTGGTTAAAATGATAACCGGTAAAGAGTACGGAACGAGCACTGCGGATGCATTTGCAATGCTGTTATCGATAGATGAGAATCCGGATATGCTGGTAATAATATGCAGGGGTACTAATTCGGATGCCGAGTGGGTAAAAGACATCGAGTTCGGTTTATCCCCGGCGGCACTGTTGGGATTTAAAGGAAAAGATTATTATAAAGACCCGATGGTTCATACCGGTTTTTTAAAAACGTATTTAAGTATCCGTCTGGAGTTAATTGAAACGGTGAGGGAGTTCGCGAATAGTAAAAGTAATCCAATAAAAATCTTTATAAACGGGCACAGCTCAGGTGCTGCAGTCACAGCGATCATGGCAGCGGATATCGAAGCAAATGTAAAAAATGTGAGGAAGGTTTTGGCTTAT
>CALGOI010000332.1 GCA_937959065.1 uncultured Ignavibacteriota bacterium
CCGTATTGGAATAACTGAAGACAGTAAGTTAGCGGAATTCTGCACGGAGAGCCCGGAGAACGAAAGAAATGTCGGGGATATTTACCTGGGCAGGGTCGCCAAGGTAATGAAAGGCATCCGCGCCGCATTCATTGACATTGGCTTTCAGCAGGATGCATTCCTTCACTTTTCCGATATAACTACATCCGACGAATATTACAGCCTATTAGGCGAAGATGCTGACGTGGACGAAGAAGACGATGATGAACCCGAAGAAAAACAGCCTCAGAAAAAATCAGGAAAGTACCAATCCAGGAATAACAGAAACCAGGACGTAAACCTTACACGCGGCCAGGACATTATTGTTCAGATCACTAAGGAGCCGGTCGCTAATAAAGGGGTACGTGTAACATCTAAAGTCTCACTTCCCGGCAGATACCTTGTATTGATGCCCTTCCACAGGAAAGTCGGATTATCAAGAAAAATATATAACAGTAAAGAGAGATACCGTTTAAGGAAGATAGTCAAATCTGCTCTTCCAAAAGGCTACGGAATGATAATACGTACCGTTGCCAGCGGTAAAGACGAATCCTTGATACTGGATGATTTAAACAAGTTATTAACCACATGGAATGAAATTGAGAATAAAGTAAAGAAACTAAAACCGCCGCAGATATTATATAAGGATCTGTCGACTACTTCATCCGTGATAAGAGACCTTTTTAAGGAGGATGTATCTAAGATAGTTGTGGATTCTAAGAAACTTTACCGTGAGATAAAAGCAACCCTGGAGGAAAACTCCCCAGGTTTTGTAAAGAGGTTAGATCTTTACACAGGCAACCAGCCGCTATTCGATGTTTTTAATATTGAGAGACAGCTTGACAGTTCGCTCAACAAGAAAGTCTGGATAAAGGGCGCGGGATACATAATCATAGAGACAACTGAAGCTATGACTGTGATCGACGTAAACAGCGGTAAGTATGCAAAGAGCTCTAATCAGGAAGTGAACTCTCTAAATACGAATATCGAAGCAGGCAAGGAAATTGTTCGTCAGCTAAGACTTAGGGATATTGGCGGAATAATCGTAATAGACTTTATCGACCTGTATGAGGAAAAGAGCAGAAGGAAATTATATGATGAACTTCGGAAGGAATTTCGTAAGGACAGGGCTAAATCCACTATATTGCCTATGAGTGAATTCGGACTCGTACAGATAACCAGGCAAAGGATTAGGCAGAATATCCTTAACCGTGTATATGACACATGTCCTATTTGTAAAGGTACTGGAACAGTCATGTCGAGAATGGGCTTTATGACCTCGCTAGAGCGCTGGTTACAACGTTACAAAGGAAGCAGTGTAATACATCCGTTAATTTTAAGAGTAAACCCGGTTATAGAGGCTTACCTCAAGCACGGTTTCATCAGCAGGATAAGAAAGCTGTCGCTAAAACTTAAGTTAAGGATAAAAGTTGAAGCAGATAGTGATCTGGCTTTTGATGAATTCAGATTTATATCCAGGAAGACGCAAGAAGATATTACGGAAGAGTTTTTGACTTAGTTTATCGGATAAGGCGAAGTTCGATATTATCATCATTGGACTCGTCCTTATCTTCATTTAGCTCTTTTGGTACGATATTTTCGAGCTTATTTTCGAAGTGGTCGAGTTTTTTCTCGGCGTCACGGAATTTTTTACCTGCGTTTATAAGATGTGAGCCCATTACTTTAAACTCATCGGAAAATTTATCGAATTCGTTATTGAGCATAGCCATATTTGATATGATCTGCTCAGCATTCTTCTCAACTTCCATTCCCTTTAGTCCAACCAGTATCGACTGCAGGTAAGCGAACATACTGTTTGGAGAAACGGGAATGACACGCTTATCAATCGCATATAAATAAAGACTTCTCTCATCGCGGTAAACAGTATCACGAACGATAACTTCATAGTAAACATTTTCAGCCGGGATATACATCATTGCAAAGTCGAATGTTTTTTCAGCCGGGCGGATATATTTTTTGGCAATGTCGTCTATATGCTTACGTACGTTTTTAAGTGATTCACGATAGTAAAGTTCACGCTCCTGCTCATCAGGACTGCTCAGGAATTTGCGAAAATTCTCCAGCGGGAATTTCGAATCGACCGGAACCAGCTTATCCCCAAGGTGAATTGCGAAATCAACCCTCTCGCCGGTACTGAACTTATAGCTTTTTGAATAGCTTGTCGAAGGAAGAATCTGTTTAAGTAATTCTTCGAGTAGATATTCGCCAAGGTTACCCCTAAGCTTAGGTGCTTTGAGGATGTTTTCCAGTGAAGAGATGTCCTTGCCTACATTGTAAATCTGCTTGGTTGTTTCCATTATCTCACCAAAGCGCTCCTTAACGTCGCCTATAACCTTGTTACTTGATTGCAAATGGAAATTAGCATTGTTCAAGTTTTTGGAGACTTCTTCGCGGAAAGTATTGATATCGGACTGGAATTTGTTGAGCGCGTTGAAAGTATCGTTTCGCTGGTTTTCGAGCCGCTCATTCTGAATGGTTATCTGGGTCTTCTGTTCATTAATGCTTTCCAGTAATTTAGCAGAAACGTCCATAAGCTGTTTATTGGTCTCAGACTGTGATGATTGAGACTTTTTAAGCAGGAAAAACAGGAGTAAAGCCGAAATAAGAACTACCCCCAAAATAATAAGTTGAACAGGCTCCATAGCTTAAATTTGTTAAATATATTGAATTGATAAAGGATAAAATTAATAGTAACTTTGTTAATTATAGGAAGTAATATTTTCACTTTCCTAGTAAATATCAAACATTTATGCCTAAGTTTACACTAGATAACAAAGAAATCGAATTCCAGCAAGGCGAGACCATAATCCAGGCAGCAAAGAACGCCGGTACCATCTTACCTAACTTCTGCTGGCACCCTGCGTTAAGCGTATCGGGTAATTGCAGAATCTGCCTGGTGGAAATAGAGGGCGCGCCAAAACTGTCCATTGCCTGCGCTACAGAGGCAGCGGACGGAATGGTTGTACGTTCAGCATCTGAAAAGGCTATCCACGCTCAGAATGCTGTAATGGAATTCCTGTTAATAAACCATCCGCTTGATTGTCCTATCTGTGATGAGGCAGGCGAATGTAAATTACAGGATTATGCCTATAAGTACGGAGTAGGTTTCTCAAGATATGATGAGGAAAAGAATCAAAAGGATAAAAGAGTAGATCTCGGACCGAATGTACTATTCGACCAGGAGAGGTGTATAAGTTGTTCCAGGTGTATAAGATTTTGCGATGAAATAGCCAAGTCGCCTCAGCTGACATTCGTGCAGAGAGGTGAAAATGTGACCATTGAAACATTTCCCGGCGAAGAGCTCGACAATCCCTATTCGATGAATGTAATCGAGATATGCCCGGTAGGTGCGCTCACTTCGAAAGACTTTAGATTCGAAGCAAGAGTTTGGGAGATGTCCTTTACTGACAGTGTCTGTCCCGGATGTTCGCGAGGATGTAACTCAGTAATCGGAGTTAGGAATAATAAAATATTAAGAGTTGAACCAAGAGAGAATCTAGCAGTAAATGATTACTGGATGTGCGACTGGGGAAGACTGAACACTTTCAAATGGGTTAATGAAAAAAATGAAAGGATCGATGAGCCCCAGATAAGATTAACAGAATCAGAATCCAACAGCGGTGATGAGAACCTTATCCCTGTTAGCTGGGATGAAGCCATCTCGAAAGCTGTGAACGAACTAAAGAATTACAGTGCAGACGAGATATTATTCATAGCATCACCATTCTCAACACTTGAGGATAATTATGCGCTGAAGAAATTAGCAACCGAAGTAGTAGGAACGGAAAACATAGTTTACATTACTCATATCGACGAAAGTTTTGAAGATGACATAATTAGAAAATCAGACATGACTCCTAATTCACATGGCTTAAAGCTGCTGGGGATCCGGGCTTTCAATGATAATGACCTGGCGGGATTACAGAGCGGTAAGTTTAAGATGATATATGTAATGAATGATGATGCGATGAGACTGCCTGGCGCTGAGAATTTCCTTAACGGAGTAACGGCTAACATTCAGCACATACAGCGAAAGAATAAGTATTCACATGAAGCTACAATATTATTCCCTGACTCGACATACGCCGAGATAAACGGAACATTTGTTAACTTCCAGAACAGGGTGCAAAGAATCAGACCGGCTGTTACAACTCTCGATCAGGAGAGACTGATCGGTGAGT
>CALGOI010000333.1 GCA_937959065.1 uncultured Ignavibacteriota bacterium
ATGAATTTGCGCTTCAGCTCACTCGCGAAACTTATTTTATCTCTTACTTCTTCCATCAAAAAAAATCCCGATTCACAATCAATCGGGATTATATATATCCTATTTAGATATGCATTTAATTAGCTAATGCTACTTCTCCGGAAAATGATGTATCTTCCTTGGATTTTTTCTTTTTCCCTTTTTCAACAGGGTTGTCTTCTTGCTCAGCTACTTCTTTTTCTATTGGAGGAAGAGGTTCTCCCTTCATTACCAGATCGATCTCTTCTGATTCAAGAGTTTCTCTCTCGAGTAGTGCATTTGCCATTGCGTGTAATATCTCGATGTTATCTTTCAATATCTTCTCTGCCCTGTCCATTGAGGTTTGAGCTATCTTTTTAACCTCTGAATCGATCATTATCTGCGTAGATTCACTATGGTCGCTCCTCTGCTGGATTTCCCTGCCGAGGAATATCTCTTCCTGTTTTTCACCGTATTTCAATGGTCCGAGTTTTTCGCTCATTCCGTATTCACATACCATTCTTTTAGCTATCATAGTGGCTTTCTCGATGTCATTACTTGCGCCGGTAGTATATTCATTGAATATAAGCTTCTCGGCTGCTCTGCCGCCCATTGCATAGGCTATTATGGCTTCGAGATGCTCTTTCGAATAATTATGCTTCTCATCCAGAGGTAAGTATGTCGTAACACCCAGTGCTCTGCCTCTCGGAATAATCGTTACCTTATGCACCGGATCAGCCTCCGGGATCATCTTAGCTACAATAACGTGACCTGCTTCGTGATACGCTGTCGTCTTCTTCTCGTTTTCACTGATTATCATACTCTTTCTTGCCGTACCCATCATCACTTTATCCTTCGCTTCATCCATATCTTTCATCGCAACGGAATCCGCGTTTCTTCTTGCTGCAGTAAGTGCAGCCTCGTTCACTAAGTTAGCAAGATCAGCTCCTGAAAATCCGGGAGTTCCTTTAGCGATTATATCGAGTTTTACATCTTTTGATAACGGAATTTTCCTTGTGTGAACTTTCAATATTCCTTCACGTCCTTTTACGTCAGGTCTGTCAACCACAACCTGCCTGTCGAATCTGCCGGGTCTTAATAACGCCGGATCAAGTATATCAGGCCTGTTAGTTGATGCAATTACAATAACGCCGTTATTCTGTTCGAAACCGTCCATTTCTATTAGAAGCTGGTTAAGTGTCTGTTCTCTTTCATCGTGTCCGCCGCCTAATCCTGCACCTCTGTGTCTTCCCACAGCATCTATCTCATCGATGAAAATAATACACGGAGCATTCTTTTTGCCCTGCTCAAATAAGTCTCTTACTCTTGAAGCACCTACACCTACGAACATTTCAACGAAATCCGCGCCGCTGATTGAAAAGAATGGCGCACCTGCTTCACCCGCTACCGCTCGCGCTAATAACGTTTTACCTGTTCCGGGAGGACCTAATAATAAAACACCTTTTGGTATCTTACCGCCTAGTTTTTGAAATTTACCCGGGCTTTTTAGAAATTCTATAACTTCCTGCAATTCCTGTTTTGCTTCATCTGCTCCGGCTACATCCTTGAATGTAACTTTAGTCGATGATTCAGTAAGCATTTTAGCTTTGGACTTACCAAATGAGAAAATACCTCTCGTTCCGCCTGAACCTGACTGCATCCTGCGCATAATGATGATCCATACCACGATGATCAGTATCCATGGTAATGCGCTTAATAACGGTCCAAGCCATCCTCCATCATCTTTCTCGATGGTGAAATTGACCCCATTATCACTCCAAGTTTTTATTACCGAATCATCTACATTTGTATATGGAAGGAAGACGTTAAATTTATCGATGGTATATGGTTTACCGTTAACGTCTATCTGTTCGGGTTGTTTCAGCGTACCAAAGAATTCATACGTATTGTCTGCCTTCTTAATGGTAGCGCTCTGTATTTTACCCTGGGTTAAAAACTCCTGGTATTTATTAAAAGATATCTCGGAAAATTTCCCGTCTGATCCTTTTGTGTAGATCATTAAAAGGAAAAATCCGATGAGTATTAAACTCCATCCAAGAACGATCTTGAACACCCTATTCCAGTTAAAATCGTCTTTGTTATTTTTGTTGTTCTTATTGTTATTTTGTTGGTCCATCGTTAAACTCTTTTTTGCTATAACACATAAATGTCTTTTAAATTCCTGTATTTCTGGCTGTAATCCATACCATACCCCACGTAAAATTTATCCTCTACTACAAAACCCGGATACCCTATTTCATAATCCAGGTTACACTTTTCTTTCTTATACAGTAATGTTACGAAATTAATAGACTCGGGGTTATATTTTTCCATAAGTTCTTTAATGAAATTTATAGAACCCCCTGTATCTACAATATCTTCGACTATTATGAGATTTCTTCCTGTGGGATCACAATTCAACTCTTTGAGGACCGTCACATCACCGGACGAAATCTTCTCATCACCATAGCTTGATAGTTTTAAAAAATCTATCTCGCAATCTATATCTATTCTTCTTATAAGATCTGATAAAAAAATGAACGCTCCGTTTAAAACTCCGATGAAAATCGGATTCTTACCATTGAAATCAGAATTAAGCCTGTCAGCAATTTCATCGACTTTTTCCAGAATCTCTTCTTGTGAAAGAAACACTGTTAATACGTTCTCCATAGCCTGGCTCATAAGTGCTATTTAAATATAAAAACCCACCGGGTTTGGATGGGTTTAGAAATATCTAAATTGAAGTATTAATTGTTTTCTTCTTCGAGTATTCTTCTCTTTTTTCGTAAGGTGCGCTCTTTCTGCATCTTCTTAAGCACTGACGGCTTTACATATTCTTTCCTTCTCCTGAATTCTTTAAGAATTCCGGCCTTCTCATACTTCTTCTTGAACCTTTTCAGAGCTTTATCGATTGATTCACCTTCCTGAACTAATACTTTAATCAATTTTGATTACCTCTTTCTTTTATTTATTTTACAGGACTATAAATATAACAATTATTTTACAATGTAAATAGTCATTTATAGCTGGTTTTTAAACTTCTCAGCCTGTTTATGAGAATCCCCGAAATTCTCCATATTTAATACTTTATCGAAGTATTCACGGGCTTTTCCCGTATCATATAGGTTTCTATATGTTACCCCCAGCCATAACAGGTTAAATGCCTTTATCATACTACCCTCTTTGTCAATCTGGTTGGATAATTCTTCAGCTTTTATCAGATAATTCTTTGCTTCCTCGTTATTTCCGAGGTTCATATTGGAAAATCCAAGGTAATAATAAGCTTCACGTTTTAAAAACGGATTTGTGTATCCATATTGATTCTTTTCAGATGCCTCAACTACTCTTTTCCAGCCTTCGATAGCTTCATTATATTTGCTTAAACCAACATAGCTGTTATACAAATACCGCGCGAATAATGAGTTCTCCGGATACTGGTCTAGTAAACTTTTTGAGTACATTTCAGCCTCGATGTAGTTCTTTTCGTACCTTAAATACAAATATGCCAGTATCAGCTTTGCTTCAGTCTTTGCAAATGTGAAATTAATCGCGGTTTCCTTTATCTGTAGCAGCCCTTTTGTCTTATCTCCATCGGGAAATAAAATCATTAATGGTTTCAAAAACGGATACCTGTCCGGTACATACTCAGCGAAATAATTATAAACACCGGTGCCGAACAATACATCTTTATTAGAAGGCTGTATCTCATACACATCTCCAAAAAGATCAAGAGCTTCTTTTCCGTCTTCTGCAGCTTTTAGCCAGCTGCTTCTAATCGCTCTGACGAGTCCCCTGTACCCAACAGCTGCACCTTTATAAAATAAAGCATTCGGATCCTGTGAATTCCGGTCTAAAACCTTATCTGCTACATCCTCCACCTTTTCTACAGCTTTATAAAAATTCCCATCATTGGATTCATCCTCCTTATTTACACTTATCTTCCACCATTCGAGTAACGCCAGAAAGAAATAACCGGCAGGATCCCTGGAATCCATTGACACAACTCTGTCAAAATCAATCTTCGCACTATCCATACGCATATGATACATATGGTCCATTCCGCGAATAATAATCTCGTCTTTTGTCTGGCCACTTGTATTAGAAACAAAAACCAGAACAAACAATATCAATAATATTTTAGTGTATTTTCTCATCTATAAATAAAAAACTGCCCGAATACTCGGACAGTTTTAAATATAAAAAAGTTCCTTTGTATATGCTATACTACTTGACCAGCATCATTTTCTTAGTGAATGTTTGCCCGGGTACCTCTAATTTATAAAAATATATTCCTGAAGCAAGATTTGAACCATTGAATTCGATTGAATAGGATCCTGCATTTTTTACACCGTTTACAAGTTCTGTCACCATTCTCCCTAACTGATCATAAACAGCCAATCTTACACTTCCCTGTTTTGGAATATCAAACCTTATGACAGTTGAAGGGTTAAACGGATTCGGGTAATTCTGCAATAGATCGTATTTGGTGGGAATATTTCCTGAAACTGGCTCTAAACCTGTGAGCGTAATTGGCGTTGAAGTAACATTATAATTTACTTTCAATCTATCAATTTTGCTTGTGAATTGTTTAAGTAAATTACCTTTATGCAAATAAACCATCCCGGCGTTTGTACCTAATGAACCTGTTCCTGTAAAATTAGACCCTGAGTTATAAGATAATGAATTTGAACCGCCATATGTTGAATAACTGAATGCTGTTGGATCGTCTTTTGCTACATCACATGCCCATGCGCTGCCGGTTGTCGCAATTTGAGTTAAATTTGAGAATGCATTGGTTGATTTCCATACTCCACCTGAACTCCAGGCAGTATGAAATGCCAGATCAGGATTTAACTGATTTACTGCTATCATTGGTATCTCAGATCCTGAAACAGTATGAATTGGTGTCCAATTGACACCCCCATTAGTTGATTTTAATAACTCACCGCTTCCTGAAAATGTTACACCGTCACCACAATACATTATATTAGAATTACCATCCATAATAGCAAAATCACAAGGACTTCTTAATGTTACAGTGCCATGATTACTCCATGTAGCTCCAAAATTCGTTGATTTTAACAAGACGCTATTGTCCGGCCCAAGATATACTACATTTGGGTTATTCTGATCCATTTCCATCGGCATTCCATATGATGTTAATGTTCCGGGACCCCATACCGTGGTCCAGGTCTGACCGTAATTAGTACTTCTCCTTACTGT
>CALGOI010000334.1 GCA_937959065.1 uncultured Ignavibacteriota bacterium
ATATCAGGATTACTTTTTTCTTTTAAAAGGTATTTTATAACTTCAATCATAATTGCTGAACAGGCTTTATTATCCAAAAAGTTGCTTTTTACAACTCCTGAATCAGTTATCTGGAATTTAGTTTCATAAAAAACATAACATCCTACACCGATACCAAGCTTTTCAGTATCATATTTGCTTTTTACCAGTTCGTCGAGTCTGATTGACATATTGTCTGGTTATCTTTTCGTGATTCCAAAGTTCTTGTTAACGTGATCAGCAGGGTTATTCAGCAATAGAGTTCCGGTATGAAGTTTTCCGTCATAACCTCGTACGTTGACATATTCCCCTTCGAATGCACTCAAATGATATCCACCAATCTGAGTGATTTTCAGCGTACCATCTCCTTTTACTTCTTTGACCATTCCACCAAGTGTATCAATGTGACCTGCAATTACAAGTTTTGGCTCTTCAACAAAGGATATTAACAGTGCTCCTTTGTTAGTTCTTTTAATGTGGAGGGGAGTGTCTTTGAAGGAGTCCCGGATATATTTGATTACATCGCCGGTATATCCGCTTGGAGAGTCTATCCTTAGCAGCTCTTCAAGTGTTTTTATTACATTATCCATTATTTGGTAGAGTCAACAGTTACTTTGTAAATTTTTTCGCCATCCTTAGTGAGCCCGTATTTTTCTCTGGCGACTTTCTCTATTTTGTCGTCTGAGTTGTTTAATTCATCAATTTCCTGCTGTAATTTCTTTGTCTGCTCGGTTTCATTTTTCAATTCCGTTTCCAGGGATTGTTTTTCTCTTTCAAGTTCTATCCTGTGAAGTAATCCCTTGTCACCGAATACAGTCATATATACCAGTAAAAGCAATA
The DNA here is from genome assembly GCA_937959065.1 of uncultured Ignavibacteriota bacterium. Taxonomy (GTDB): domain Bacteria; phylum Bacteroidota; class Ignavibacteria; order Tepidaquicellales; family Tepidaquicellaceae; genus JAEYVS01. The sequence continues at coordinate 859 of CALGOI010000334.1, forward strand.
TTACGATAAAAATCGCAAAGTACTTGTTGTACTTAATAAATCTTGCTAAAACTGTTACCAGTCCATCTTTTTTACTTACAGTAGTAACTTCTTCCTTTTCTATTCTACTCTTTTTATCGTTCATTTAATGAGAGTTCAATTATCTTATCGAGTAACCGGCTAAAATTCATTCCTAGAGCATTAGCAGACTTTGGTACCAGTGAAGTTTCCGTCATTCCGGGAAGCGTATTCACTTCCAGGCAGTACGTTGTATTGTCTTCGGATAATATGAAATCAACTCTTGAATAAACAGTACATCCGCATGCATTGTGTGCTTTTAATGCATAATCTTTCATTTTATCAGCAAGGTCTTCAGGTATTTCAGCCGGGCAAATGTATTCAGTCATCCCCTTTGTATATTTATGTTCGTAGTCATAAAATCCGTCCTTTGGTCTGATCTCTATGATAGGATATGCTTCCTGTCCCATTATTGTCACCGTCATCTCTTTACCTTTTATACAGCGCTCGATTATTGCTTTATCGGAATATTTAAACGCAGTACCTAGTGAATTTGGTAATTGCACATCTTCAACATCCGGCTGAACTATTGTAAGTCCAACAGTTGATCCTTCGTCATTGGGTTTGACAACATATGGAGCTGATATGGTCTCTGATATTTTTCTGTCAATAGAGGCATAATCTATGTTATCCGCTCTTTCAACAATAATCCATTCCGGTGTTGGAATTCCATAGTATTTAAAAAGGATCTTCGAATAATTCTTATCCAGTGCAATTCCGGATGCAAGAACTCCGGAGCCTGTATAGGGAAGTCCCCTCATCTCAAGAAGTGTCTGTATGCGCCCGTCCTCGCCTAATTTACCATGCAGCCCAAGGAATACAACGTCTATATCATCAAAGAGCGAAGAGTTAATACAGGTAATTATGTTCCGGTCGGCCGTCTTTTTGAGTTCATTAAGCGCTTCAGCAGTGGGATAGTCCCTTTTTACAGTATCTCTGAATATTTCATCTACGCTTACTTCTCTATCACCGTATACAGGGTCGATTACTTTTACTTCGTGTCCTGCCTCTAAAAGACCTTGATGTATGCTTTTACCGGATGTAAGAGAAACTTCTCTCTCAGAAGAGAGTCCCCCGGTCAATAATGCTATCTTCAATTCAATAAATTTTTCAAATATATGGATTATTTTTCATCTATTAAATGATGAAAAAAAGAGACTTAATGACGATTTAAGGTCCAATTGTCCCGGTAAATTAAATGGTATTAATATTACAGTAGCTTATGAGAATTAGTGCAATGATAGTAAAATGGGTTATGTTTTTTCAGCAATTTCCGTTGCTTTAAAAATTTTATAATTTTTCTTCTTAACTCAAAGAATAAATTTTCCAACGGTCAAGAAGATAAAAAATATAAGTTAATGAAACAAACTGATTCAGGTTATATACGTATATAACCTTTTTGTTGAATAAATAGAAGTAATTATTGTCTTTAATATTCAAACGTATATGGTTATCTTTAAAATTGAGAGAATTTATGAGATTCGCGAACGAAAATATCAAAGCAGATCTGCATATGCATACCAATTTTTCGGATGGTAAGCTGACACCGAAACAATTGGTAAATCAAGCATTAAAGGTGGGATTGCAGATCATCAGTATCACCGATCATGACAATATTAATGGTCTGCAGGAAGCTATAGAGTATGGTGAAAGAGTTGGTGTAAAAGTAATCCCGGGAGTAGAGCTTAGTACAACCCACAATGACAGGGAAGTCCATATCCTTGGTTATTTCATCGATTATGAAAATGAAAAGCTGTTGAAGTTTTTGACCACTCTCAGGTATGCGAGGGTCACTAGACTCGAAAAAATGATTTCTAAACTGAATGATCTTGGCAGCAATATCACGATGGAAGATATTATGGTTGATCTTACAGAAGATATCTCTGTCGGACGTCCACATATCGCAAAAGCCCTTGTAAGAGAAGGATTCGTTAAATCTACAGCTGAAGCATTTATTAAATTTATTGGCGATAATAAACTCGCATATGTTAAAAAACCTGCTCCCCCGGCAGCTGAAGCAATTAGGTTAATCTCTGAAATAGATGGGTTATCTTTTGTAGCGCATCCGGGAAAGATCGTACGCGGTGAAATGCTCGACGAACTGCTTAAAGAGGGTCTCGATGGGATCGAGGTAATCCATCCTTCACACACATCAGAAGACGTAGAATATTTCTCTGCCATTGCTTCACAAAACTTTCTTCTTGTTAGCGGAGGTTCGGACTTTCACGGTCTTAATCAGAAAGAGTACGGATATTTCGGAAATTATATCGTTCCTTCCCATTATATACTTAATATGAGGAGAAGGTTGTTTTGAGGAATGTCGCAATAGTAGTTAGTCGGTTTAATAAACCTATAACTGATAAACTTCTTAAAGGCGCACTTCAAGCCCTGGAAGAGAATAATATACCCAAAGACAATGTTGATGTTTTTCAAGCCCCGGGAGCATATGAGATACCTTTATTGATTAAAAAACTCTATACGGGCGGGAAAAAGTATGACGGCCTTATAGCGCTTGGATGTCTTATTAAGGGTGAAACAGCACACTTTGAGTATATATCAGGTTCCGTTTCCAATATGATAAATGAGATTGCATGTGAATATGAGATACCAATTGGTTTTGGTGTCCTGACCTGTTATACCGCTGAACAGGCTTACGAGAGAAGTCTGGATGACCCTATTAATTCTGAAAGGAATAAGGGATATGAAACCGCCCTTGCTGTAGTTGAGATGATAGAGTTACTGAAGAAACTGCCTTAACTGTTAATTCTTGAAGCACCTTTCCTGATTGCCTCCAATAATGTATCGTGAATCTTTCCGTTAGTTGCAAGTATCTGTCTTTTATAAATGGAAAGTTCGTTATTACTGAAATCCGTAATTTTTCCACCTGCTTCCTTAACAATTAAATATCCTGCAGCAACGTCCCACGGATTAAGATTGTATTCCCAGAAGCCGTCGAACCGTCCGCAGGCAATCCAGCAAAGGTCGATTGCAGCTGATCCAAGTCTTCTAACCGGTACATCCATCATTACTATCTCGCCAAAAACACCGAGAGGATTATCCGGGTCACGGCTGGTATCATAAGGAAATCCCGTCACGAGAAGTGATAATTGAAAGTTTTCAGTATTTGATACAGATATCTTTTTATCGTTTAAATAAGCACCGTCCCCCTTTTCTGCAAAGAAGAACTCATCCAGGATGGGATTATATACTGCTCCCATTATTATTTCACCTTCTTTCTCTATACCGATGGAAACACAGCAAATTGGCAGCCCGTGTGCAAAGTTAGTTGTGCCGTCTATCGGATCGATTATCCATCTAATTCCAGCTTTTTCATCTATACCGCCAATTTCCTCAGCAAGTATTCCGTGATCCGGAAATTCATTCTTAATAATCTCGATAGCCCTTGCTTCAGCTCTCTTATCAATTTCGGTAACTATGTTTGCGGTAACATTCTCTTTGCTTTCAAAACCGAACCGTCCCCCGAAATTATCTTTAATTATATTTCCGGCTTCTTTAGCTGCTTTTATTAATGTATCTTTCAATATTTATTTAATTTTTTAATTCGAAATTTAGGCCGTCATATCCCAGCTCGATGCCCTGAGGCAGCTTAGCGTTCACCATATTATGGAGAACTTCATGTGTCATATGTGTGAAATATGTTTGTTTCGCCCCGTATTTTTTTGCTAGTTCTGTGGCTTGTTCGATATTAAAATGAGTCGGGTGAGGTCTTTCTCTTAATGCATTTAAAATCAAATAATCGAGTCCTTCCAGTTTTTTTCCTTCTTCTTCAGATATAAAGCTTGCATCGGTTATGTAAGCAAAATTACCTACACGGTATCCAAATATCGGTAGCCGGCCGTGGATCACTTCTATTGGGATTATATCAATATCATTTATCGTAAATGGTTTATTTTCTATCTTATGCATATTTACGAGTGGAACTGCCTTATGTGCCCTCAATCTCTCGTCAAACACATATCTGAATGTTACCGATAACTCATCAATTGTCAGGGAATTACCGTAAAGATCGATTTGTTTATCTAGACGCTGATTGATTTGTCTTAGATCATCCAGACCTGCTATATGGTCAATGTGATGGTGCGTAAACAGAACCGCATCAACATCATTCAATTTATTCTCAAGCATCTGTTGTCTGAAATCAGCTGAAGTATCTATCAGTATTTTGGTTTCACCGATTTTAATGTAGGCTGAAGTGCGAAGCCGTTTATCTTTTGGGTTGGTAGAAGTACAGGTCTTACAATTGCATCCGATTATTGGTATACCCTGTGATGTGCCTGTCCCGAGTATTGTTACTTTCATTCCTTGTTATCTTCCATCATTTCGTTTTCAATCAGCTCGCGAAGGTTCGGCTTCATATAGACTTTATCTACGCCAAGAGCTGCCAGATTTCGTGCCAGAATGTTAATCATTTTGTCCTGTTCCAGGTCCTTATTTAACAGGAATAATCTGTCTTTGCGAAGTAAACAAAAGCCGCCTTTGAATCTGCCTTTTTCAATGCGTACAGTAAATTCCAGTTTACCAAATGTCTCGATCAATTCATCAATGGTTGCCTGCTTATCAGCATCAATCTTTTTCTTCGGGGCTTTTTTAATTACGTGCTTAGCCATTTATTAATTAATTATCATGTATTGTAAGATCATCCTCTTCATGATAAGTATAAACATAAGAGTGTTCGATAGCTCTTCTTTTCTCATCTTCCAATTGTTCATGGGATTTTTTCAAGGGTTGAATAACTGCAACAACAACAATTGTATAATAACTCAGTATTGCAACCCACGGTACACCTTTTAATAATCCAATCCGTTCACCGAATATTTTCAGTAGTTCATCATGATTTGGGGGATTGGAGTGAAACAGGAAAATAAATTTTAAGTCTAGGTATATAGCATAAAACTCAATCGGGGCAAAAACAAAAAAAAGAATACAGCACATCAGAAACCATGGATTTTCCCTGGTATTTATTTTTGCTTTAACTGTAAATATTATCGCGCTGATAAATGTTATTACATACGCGACCATAATTAATATCGAGGAATTAGCGATCATTTTAAATATTACATTTTCCTCGTCTGGTGGGATGCTTACTCTGAAATTGAATTCATCGAAGATTAAAAGTTCATTTCCGATTATAAATCTGACATTAATAGCTCCCAGCCAGAAAATTGCTGCAATAATTAATAAAATCAGCCAGAATTTAGAACTTTTATTAAGCATTTAGTGAGATATAAAACATAAATTATTTATTTAACAATAGAAAATCAATTTAGTTAGTTATTTGTTGATTATATTTTATTTTGGTTACCGATTTAATACATTTTCATATTTTCATAAAATGGCTAAGTTTAAGTTTTATGTGAATAAAAATAAATGAGTTAATGACTGAAGAACAAATCAGGAACGTGATTGCAAGGTTTAGTGACCCTGTTTTAAAAAATGATTTTTCCACTCTGGGCTTTATCAAGAATATTTCTCTGAAAGGAACTTCTCTTTCATTAGTCCTTGGTATTTCCGATATGGATTCAACTAAATTAGACGGCATTACAGATGAAATGAGAAAAACCTTGGAAGCTGAGTTTCCTAATCTTGAAAAAATAGAAATAGAATTTAAACCCGCTATTCTCACTCATAAGAACCAGAAGAAGTCCATACTTATGCCTGATGTAAAAAACACTATAGCAATTTCATGATGTAAAGGCGGGGTAGGGAAGTCCACGGTTACATTTAACCTTGCATGCTCGCTAAGTTCGAGGGGTTTCAAAGTCGGAATAATTGACGCGGATATTTATGGTCCTTCTATACCTTTAATGATGAATCTGAAAGGAAAGCCTTCCGTTGCAAAAGTCGATGGTAAGAATAAACTTGTTCCGATGGAACAATATGGGGTAGAAGTCATGTCGATCGGTTTTTTGATGGAGGAAGGAACAGCGGTTGTATGGCGCGGTCCTATGGCATCAAGCGCATTGAAGCAGTTCATGGGCGACGTTATCTGGGGCAAGCTTGATTTTTTATTATTTGATATGCCTCCTGGTACAGGTGACATACAGCTTACTCTAACACAAACACTACCTTTGACAGGTGGTATAATCGTTACTACTCCGCAGGAGATATCGCTCGCTGACGCAAGAAAAGGACATATTATGTTCAGCAAAGTAAACGTTCCGACGATAGGAGTCATCGAAAATATGAGCTATTATGAAAAGGATGACGGAAGCAAAGATTACATTTTCGGACAGGGAGGCGGTAAAAAAATGAGCGAAGAATATAATGTCAGATTGCTAGGTGAAATACCTATAAACACAAAGATCCGCGAATTTGGTGATAATGGTAAACCTATTGTTTTGGCTGAGCCTGATTCACCCGAAGCGCAATCATTCAATTCTATTGCTAAAAAACTCGTTACAGAAATAAATTTAAGAAATAATAAAGCAAAAGAAATTCCTTCATTGGAAATCGAAATTTAAACAGGGGTAAACACAATGAAGAGTTTAATGTTATTTATTACGGTATTAATGATATCTCTTTGGGGCTGCGGAAATGAATCCGGTTCGGATTCGCCTTCAAATTCTGTCAGGGATTTCGTTAGCGCCGTAAAAGAAAAAAACACGGCTAAAGCATGGGACTATCTTTCCGATGACTCCCATAAGATGTACGATAAAATCGCAGCAAACACTAACCGCACCGGCAGGCAGTATTTCGAAATAAGTATCGAAGACCCAAATTCTCTTGGTATCCTCGCCAGTGATTTTGAAATTGCAGACGAGCAGATCGACAACAGCAACGCTGTTATTACAATAAAGACTGCTGCCGGTGAAGTTAACCAGTTGTATGCCGTAAAGGAAGACGGGAAATGGAAGTTTGATTATTCCCGTTCAATCCAGGAAAGTATGAAGGAAAAAAATCCATAGGTGGAAACATCAATAGAAGATATTAACCGCGAGCTGGATAAAATCAGACCATATTTGCAGATCGATGGCGGAGACGTTGAGGCAGTAAGTATAAAAGAAGATGTAATCGAACTGAGATTACTGGGTTCATGTGTAGGGTGTCCCTTGAGCCAGATGACACTCAGGGCAGGTATAGAGAGAGTCTTGATGAGGGCTTTCCCTCATATAAGACGGATTGAAGCCATCGAATGATCAATTCAGGTTTTCAATCTTACCCAGGTCTTTAAAGTAACATTCACCGGTATCATAACCAGATATAATTTTTCCTTTCTTAATCATTTCCTTGTAAATATCAAAAATCCCGCAGAATTTGACATCAATCCCCTGATTGAATATATCATTTGAAATTACATGCATGCAATTAAACGCATAAACATTATCCGGGTCGGATTCTTCATTCTGAATCCCGGTCATTCGCATATCTTTGTCCAAAACCAGTCCTCGTTTTGTATTCCTCTTTTGAACTGCAATTGCTGCAAAAGGCTGTTCTTTGTTAAAACTATCTATTAATTCATTAAGATTAAAATCTGTACTTATATCTACATTAATAACCACGAATGGTTCAGCACTCAAAAAATCCTTTGCATTTAAAATGCCGCCGCCCGTTCCGAGTATTTTACTTTCTTCAATAATAAGGTCGATCTTAATGCCAAAGTCATTTTGATCGAAAAACTCCATCATTTTATCAATATGATGGTGTACATTTACAACTATCTCATCTATTCCTGTAGATTTGAGCCTTTCTATTTGGTGGGTAATTAATGGGCGGGATTTAAATGGGATTAAAGCCTTTGGCATAGTATCGGTTAGAGGCTTTAACCTGGTACCGAAACCTGCAGCTAATATCATTGCTTTCATTGATTGGAATAAATGAGTAATCTAGTATGAATCATTGATTGTTACGTCGCCGCTTTTTGTCGTACAGTATATCTTGTTTCCTCCACCATTATAATCTCTTTCGAATGAATCATACAACTTACCTTTATCAGAAACATTTCTGACATTTCTAGCACCGCTGACATAAACCGTGGCTGAGACCTTATCTGAAACTTGTACCCATATGTCTCCGCTGATTGTATTGATAGAAGCTCCGGGGTTATTCTCGTTACATACAAATATAACATCGCCACTTGTGCTGGAGATAGACACGGATTCAGTTGCATCTTTAACAGTAACATCTCCGCTTGCAGTGGTTAGTGTAATTTTCCCGGTTGTCATCGAATGAATAAGATCACCGCTTGCTGTTGTGATATGTATGTTTCCGTTAACATTATTAGTTGTTACATTACCGCTTGCAGTAGATACAGTCACAGTGCCGGTAATATTATCTAGCTGGCAGTCTCCACTTGAGGATTGAACATTAATATTCCCCTCCAGGTTAATAACATTTAGCTCAGATGAGCTGGTGTTAATTGTAATATTGTAGCTTGGTGGGAGAGTGATCTCATATTTTAATCTGAGGTCTTTACCTCTGGCGGATTTATATTTAGAAGTTTCATTAATAGTAATTCCGCCGCTTCCATCTACCAGCTGGATTTCCATATTTTCCTTAGCGCTGGAATTAGCATAAACCTTGACATTCACTTCATCCTTATTCCAGGTTTTAACCGAAATGTCACCGGAAATTCCTTGATAATGAAGTGTTAAACCCCGGTATGACTGAAAAGTCCTGTCCATCTCAAGTACCGGGTCATCCACTGCAAATGTCATTACCGGTAATCCGAGCACTAACGCTAATAGTATAATCAATTTATTCATTTTGGGATCTTTTATGTGAGTTGAAACTAAATTGTCCAATTGAAATGAATTCTATTCCGTTTCATAAGCCGGATTCTGTATTCCTGACTAGTCAAGGAATTGCAATCATTTATCTTATTTTTGCATTACTGCAAAAAATCTTGCAACCTACCCCGGAAGGTCTGAAGTGAGCAATACTTCACCTTCCTATACTTGGTTTTGCTCCGGAAGAGGTTTGTCTATCTTACAGATCGCTCTGCAAATGGTGGGCTCTTACCCCGCCGTTTCACCATTTTCCTTTGTTCTGGGATTGTTTACTTTTCTGTGACACTTTCTGCACTAAGGGCTTACGACCTTAATACCCGGGATGTTATCCCGGCATCCTTGCTCCTATGGAGTCCGGACTTTCCTCACTTTCCTTTCGGATACGCGCGATTGCTAAAACGAAATAGAATTTATTTCAATGAACTTAATTAACTTTTGGATTTAAAGCTTCGTCGATTGCTTCATTTGCAAGCTTATCAGACAGTTTATTTTTCTCTCTCGGAATATGAACGATCTCAAATTCTAAAGATAATTTCTTTACTATACGCCAAAATTCCAGTGAAAGTTTTCTCAGTGCTTCATTTCTTATGATGAATTTACCTAGTATTTGGTTTACCAGTAAATTACTATCGGTATAAAATCTGATTTTATAATTATTTAGAGAATAATTTTCTATTAGGTTCAAACTTTCTAAGAGAGCTGTATATTCTGCAAAGTTATTTGTTTGCTTACCGATATATTTTTTAAACTGAACAATTTTATTACCGGTTTCATCAAACAATACTATCCCAATTCCGGCATTACCCGGGTTACCACGAGAAGCTCCATCGGTATATACTGTAATTACATTATTGCTGCTCACTCAGAATCAGAGTTAACCAATGTTTCATCAATTAAAATGCGACCGCAGGACTGGCATGTAAATATCCTTTGAGCTGACCTTATCTCGATAACTCTTTGTGGAGGAATTGAATTAAAACATCCGCTGCAATTCTCTTTTCTTACTACAGCAATTGCTTCGCCTTTATAAGATTTATTTATCCTGTTATAGAGATTTTTTTTATCCTCCTCCAGCTTACCGATCAATTCTTTTCGTTTTTTAGCCAGTTCCTTTTCTTCTTCTTCAAATTCCTCGTTCAGTTCTTCCAGCTTTGATTTGTTTTCTTCGAGATCTTTACTGTCCTCTTCAAATTTTTTCTTTTGATCTTCCAGCTTAGCTGTAAGTTCCTCGATCTCTGCAATAATTTCCTTAATTCTCTTTTCGTTCTTATTCACGATTTCAAAATTCAAATCAATGGCCTTTACGATATCATCATACTCTTTATTGTTTTTAACGCTGTACTTTTGCTCATCATACTTACTGATTATGTCTTCACAGGCTTTATTTTCTTTAGCTAACTGTTGTTCTTCGGCATCAAGTTTATCAATGAGTTTTTGGTATTTGTCAATGTTCTCTTTATAAGTTTTAATGCTCTCTTCTTGTATTTCTATAGTGTGCGGGAGATCGCCTTTTTCTTCTTCGATATCTGCAAGTTCACTGTCCACTTTAGCAAGTTCATAAAAGACAAGGAGCTTATCCTGGATTTGTTGAATGGGCTGGATACTTTCCTGCATTGAGTACTCGACTACTTTTGTCTCTACATCTTTCAGATGCTGGTCTGATAGTTGTTCTTCGTTTTGGTTATCTGTCATTTTAATATAATTAAATTTATTTGTTTGCTAACTGAGAGTAATGCATGTGCATTATTTAAAACACTTTTACTGATATAAAATTCAGTGGGTTTATTTTCAATTAATGCGATTCGTTTAATTCCAGCCTGATTTTTGAATATTCCTTGCGGAAGTTTTTTATTAAGCCTTTGCAGAAGATCTGTGTTTGAAATAGATTTCTTCAGGTCTATTAATATTCCGTCTGTATCATTGGATCTTTTTGTAAAGTCGTATATTTCATAAGCAACTTCTTCATAAGGATGCACCGATAACAAAGTATCGATAATATTATCAAGGTCTTCTTCATCGCATTCCATTTCAAGTCTAATCTCTTCTTCTTTTGCAATTTCTCCTTGTTTACCTTTATGGGGGTTGGCTTTATCATTGGGAAGGTAAGTGCCTGTTCCTTCTATCCTGAACGAGCACATGGTATAATTTCCAATTACTCCGGCTCCCTTTTTTGCTAATGCTTTTGTTAGCTTCTCTACATATTCATTGTGGCTATAAACTATCAATTTTTTCTTTTTCATAAACTTGTAACCCAAAGGTTTTATCGATGCAATCTCTGATTTTTTAAAGAACGCGGCTGCAGGGGTTTTCCCCGCATATATAATTTTTTTGTTAACCAATTTTGGTCTTCGATAGGCGTGAAAAAAAAAGTGTATTTTGAGGATACACTTTTACAATTTATTGTTATTATTCGGTTTAAAATTGAAAGTATAAATGAACTTCTGCCTTTGTTTTAAGTAACAGTTCATATTAAATGATAGAAAAGTTGTGTTGAAAAATCAAGGCATTAAGAGCTATATACTGAGTTTTAAGAGCAGTTTTTGAATTGGTTTAATGTTTTGCATAATATAAAAATGTATAGATTGTGCACCGTTATTAAGTAATTCCTCACATTGTTTTAATGCCCACTCCACCCCTATATCAGAAATATGCTCGTCTTTTGCTTCTTCTACTTCATTAGCCAATTCTTCTGGGATCTCCACAAAAAAGTTCTTTGGAATGTTTGTTAAGTGCTTTCTGGTAGATAAAACTTTTAATCCCGGTATAATTGGGACCTCAATCCCGGCTTTACGGCAGTCTTCGACAAATTTAAAAAAACTTGGATTGTTATAAAACATCTGAGAGACAATATAATCTCCTCCGGCATCTACTTTCTTTTTGAGATTTGTGAGATCGGTTTTCATATTAGGTGATTCAAAATGTTTTTCGGGATACCCCCCGACACCAATACAGAAATCAGTAGGAGTTGCGTCCAGCAGATCTTCATCCAGGTATTTTCCATTATTCATATCGACAACCTGCTTAACAAGATCATATGCGTAATGGTTTATTGTTTTATCTTTGGGAATTGGTTTTGAATACCCTTTGTCATCGCCTCTGACGGCAAGAACGTTTTCAATTCCCAGGTAATTAAGTTCGATCAAAGCATCTTCGGTTTCTTCGCGCGTAAATCCTGTGCAAAGAATATGAGGTACGGTATCAATGTTGTATTTATTTTTAATAGCTACACTGATACCTATAGTTCCCGGTTTCTTCCTTTTGGTTTTCTTTTTTATTCCTTCTTTGGTTTCCTCGTAGTATACTTCGGCAGCATGTGATGTAACATCTATGAACGGTGGTTTAAATTTTATCAGTTCATCTATAATGTTAAATAATAAACGGATATCACCTCCTCTCGGGAGCGGCACTATATCAAAACTAATGAGAGGGCTTTTAGCCCTCTCTAAATGTTCAATAACTTTCAATTTATAAGGTCTATATTACTTGATAAATGAAGGGTGTATATTGATGTCACCCGATGCGAGTGTCTTATTCTCACCGGTATAAATATTAATTGTCCCAATTACGTAACTGTTATTATCCCCAGCGTCAAATATTATTGTTTCATTATTTACCCATTCGAATGTTCCAATACTTCCGCCTGAAGTCGGTATCTTAGTGACATTACTTCCGCTTTCATCCATAACATGTAGGGATACATTAGTTCCTTCAATAACTACAAATGCTATTGTCTTTCCGTCCGGTGAAAACTTAGGCTGGTTACAGCTTGGCATTCCTTTGGTTAAGGCCTTCTCGACCCCATTTTTATTAATATAGATAGTACCCTTTAATGCCTGGTCAAATCCAGCATAAACAAATTTGCTTTCATCCTCAGACATGTCTGGTTCTAAATTTGATTCGTTGTTGTCACTGATCTGTGTAAGGTAATTATCTGTTGTATCATCTAGATCAGCAATAAAAATCTGCTTTGTACCCTCTAAAAATCCTGAGAATAAAACTTTTCTTCCATCTGTTGAAAGCTCCTGTTGATTGCAATATCCATCGAGGGCTAATAAGTCTGCATCAGGTGAGGTCGGAGCCATTACGTAAATAGAACTTATGAACTCATGATCGGAATTGAAAATAATTTCTTCACCATCCGCTGTAAAACTCGGGTTACTTCCTCCGAAAACAAAGTAGGGTTCTGAGTTGCTTGAATTCACATCATCGATGTAAAAAATCCTGAGATCATCTGTTTGAAAAACAAGTTTATTACCATCAGGTGATAGTTTTGGACGAAGACAGTTGGTTGTCATATTAGTGATCTGCTTTTTGTTGCTTCCGTCACCATCCATTGTAAAAACTTGAAGTAAACCTGTTGGATTATTACTGGATACGTAAACAATTTTTTTGATTTGCGCAAATGAAGTTGCCGAAATGATTAAAAGAATAACTAAGCTAAATAATACCCTTTTCATATTTTCTCCTATGGTTGATATGTTTTTCAAAAATGTAAAAAAAAAATTAATAAGTAAATATATTTAATATTCCGCTTTAAGCAAATCCTTTAAGCACTTTGTTATCAATGAAGTTATGAAGAAATTTGGTAAATTGGTATATGTGTTTATCTGTTTATTCTAATTTAACTATTTATGTTTAAAAAAAATAAATAATTCGTTAAAATTAAGTTATATCAATTTTTAAACCCACACATTACTCTGTAATTAAACAACAAAAGAAATAATGAAAAAGGTGCTATTCCTTATTTTGTTTTTCATATTTATACCAATAATTTCATTTGGACAGCTTTACCAGGGACCTGCTTCAGGAAGCGTACCAAATGGAGTTGTTGTTAATACCAATCAGTTTATTGGTGATTTTATGGGCGAAGATTTACCTCTATCCGTTAGAAGGAAATTAAGAAACACCGTTGGCTTTAAACTGCTTCCGGATTATCTGAATCCCGATCCTGAAACAAATCCTCAAGGTCCGGAATATATTCAGCCATTGGAAAGAGGTGGAGCAAATAATCCTTTGATTCTGAAAAATTACCGGGGGTCGCTTGATCCGGGGAATTATATTCCACCTGATTTCGACATTGCTTCCGGTCCTAACCATATTATTACGGTTGATAATGGAAGATGGCGTATTTGGGATAAAAATGGAAATCTAATTAAAAATATTAATACCGATCAATGGTTTGGAACGACTTACTCAGGTGCTAACACATTTGATCCAAAAATTAAGTATGACCATCATAATAACCGCTGGATTCTGGTCCTTTTACATCAATCAGATTCTCCACAGGTCGGATTGTTTTTGATATCGGTTTCAGACGATTCTGATCCTGAGGGGACTTGGTACAACTGGGCGATTCCTTCAAATGTTTATGGAACTGCTAATTCAGGAAGCTGGGGTGATTACCAGGGAGTAGGATTTGATGATGAAGCCGTGTATATTACCGCAAATCAATTCTTTTTTGGAAGCTCTTTCCAGGGCTGTCGAATCAGAATCCTTAACAAATCACAATTATACGCCAATAATGCAGGTGCTTTAGGCTGGACAGACCTATGGGATATTAGAGTCCCAACCGGTGGTAATACTATATTTGGATTAAGACCTGCAATAGTTTACGGTAATCCGTCTGATTATTATTTTATTTGTCAGTCAGTTTTTCAGAATGGAACTGCAGTTTATTTTTATAAATTATCTAATCCACTAACGGCTCCAGTACTAACAGGAAGCAGTGTTCCTGTTGCTACATATTTCCCCCCTCCAAATGCCAATCAATTAGGAGGAGGTACACCTTTGCTGGAAGGAGGTGGATTTAATTTCAGGCATGAACCTACATATAGAAATGGTTTTCTATGGGCGGTACATGCTGTGTCAGATGGTACCGGCTTTTCAAATGTAAGATATGTTAAGATAAATACTGCAAATAATACCGCTGTTGAAGATTACAGGTTTGGAGATCCGCAGCATTATCATACTTACCCTGCCTTAGGAGTGGATCAGGATGAGAACCTGATATTTACTTTCTCAAGGTCTGCCAATGATCAATATATTGGGGCATATTTTGCAGGACGTTTAAGCACAGATCCTCCAAATACAATCGGACAAACTAAAGTAATGGCTCCGGGCAAAGCAAATTATGTTAAAACATTTGGAGATACACGTAACAGATGGGGTGATTATAATGGTGCTTTTGTTGATCCATCCGAACCCAATAGTGTTTGGTTATTTACTGAATATGCTGAATCACCTGCAAATACATGGGCAGGTCAAATAGCCAAGGTCAGGCTTGTACCATATAGCGGTCCGAGAATATTTACATCTTCCGATTCGATCTACATGGGAGTTACACAGGTCAATACAGTATCAGACACAATGAATCTCGTTATGTATAATTATGGAGATGCAAATTTATCTATTTCAAATGTTCAAAGCTCAAGTAATGAATTTCAAATTACAGAGGTAGCAGCTTTTCCGATCGGATTAGGGTACCAGGATTCATCAATTGTGAAATTAGTGTTTAAACCAACATCCGCCGGAGATAAATCTGCGAATATTACTATATCCAGTAACAGTACTGTTAATTCAACTTTCATAGTAAAGGTTGCAGGTAAAGGTTACGTAATTGCACCTGTCACTGCTCAGACAATCTATGGAGCTGCCGGTACATTCAATAATGGCAATATTGTTACCATAAATAGAACAACCGGGGCGGCAACAATAATTGGGGCATCGGGATTTTCACAATTAACAGGACTCTCTGTAATGCCTTCAAACAATTATTTGTTTGGAAGTATTTCAAATTCTCCTTCATCTCAACTGGTTCGGGTAAATGCTTCCGGGGGAGATGCTTATCTGTTAGCCAATATTCCTGTTAGTAATGTTAGAGCTATTGTGTTTGATCTGAATGACGATTTATATTTCGCAACAATTTCCGGCTTACTTTATAAATATGATATTAATTCAAATGATACAACATTTGTTGGTAATACGTCGATTACCAATTTATATGGATTATCAATCAATCCATTAAATGGTCAATTGTGGGCAAACTCGTTAACAGGTTCCTTGTATAAAGTTAATAAATCAAATGGTTCTTCATCTTCGGTGGGCTCGATAGGAGCTGGTATTATTGGTGATATTTGTTTCGATAAGAATGGTAATTTATTCGGTATTTCAGGTTTAGGCTCTCAAGCCAGTAACCTCGTATCGATCGATACTTCCACCGGTTCAGGAACGATCATTGGTGCCACATCACTCCAAGGAATTAACGGAATTGCTATTTCTCCGGAAGTTGTGGGTATACAGTCTATTTCAGGCAATGTACCTGATCGGTATGAACTTTTTCAAAATTATCCAAATCCATTTAACCCGGTAACAAATATAAAATTTGATATTCCATTAAATAGCAGAGTTAAATTAGCCGTTTATAATTCGCTTGGGCAACAGATAGCTGAATTGTTTAATGGTGAATTAACAGCGGGTACATACAAATACTCATGGAATGCTGCCGGCTTTGCTTCAGGTATCTATTTCTACAGATTAGAAACAGATGACTTTGTGAGCACTAAAAAGCTGGTTCTGCTGAAATAAGAGAATAATTAAACTCCCTAAGTGAAAAGGACTGATTTTATCAGTCCTTTTTTTATTTCATAAAGGTATTTTTGTATATGGATTTGATAGAAAGAAATATAGAATCAGAGATAACCTTCAAAACTTCACGTAGCAGTGGTAAAGGTGGCCAAAACGTTAATAAAGTCGAGACCAAAGTCGAAGCTATTTTCAATGTCCCTGATTCCTCCATACTGTTAGATGATGAAAAAGAGAGGATTCTTGATAGAATAAACAGAAAGCTTGATGGTG
>CALGOI010000335.1 GCA_937959065.1 uncultured Ignavibacteriota bacterium
GGTTGCTTTTTTCCATAGTAAAGTAATGGTTTCTGTAACTTTGATTAATTTTCCCTTACAACAATCGAAAAAAAGTTTCCGTATGAATAAAAGAAACATTTCATCTAATATTTCCCTGATAATGTAAAAATACTTAAAAAAATCGATAAAAAGAGATAAATAGATAATTGTTAAGTGTTAACTTTTTAAAATAAGGTGTTATTCAACATTAATAGCATGATTATTATTTTTAGATAAATTGAAGAGGAAATGAATAATTTAGAAAATAACAACCGAACGGGTGATATCAGGCAGGAATTTCCAAACCCGGTTTTTGCTACGAAGGGCAGTCTCCCGGGGGAAATAAATCTGCAATGGGATGCCGTAGATGGAGCAAGAAATTACGTTTTACAGATGTCAACAAACAAGGGCCAAAAGTGGGAGCAAATAGACATTGTAAGTGAACCTTACTACATGATGAACGGGCTTGATATCAATAAAGATCATTACTTCAGGGTCGCAGCTGTATTTAGTAACGGGCAGGGTGAGTGGAGTGCACCAATATTAAAAACAAAATAAATTTTTTCCCCTTTATAATATTATCCCTTTAAATCGAATGGCAGGTTAACTACCTGCCTTTTTAAATTTAAGTCTATATTTAGCGATTCAAAATTTAAATCGGTGTTACATTCTTTCTTCCTATTGTAAAGAATTTCACTAGAATCAGCCCTGCGAAAAATCCACCGATGTGAGCACCGTATGCTACACCACCGCCTTCCTGTCCGGCAGATAAAAATCCGCTGAGCAATTGAAAGCCGATCCAGATTCCCAGAGCTGCAAAAGCCGGGATTTGGACAATGCTTCGCACAAGAATAGCTCTGACCTTTCTTTTAGGGAATAGGAGCATATATCCGCCAAGTACACCGGAAATCGCACCGGATGCACCCAGTGAGGGAATAAGTAAATTAGCATCAAGCATAACTGATGCAGCGACATGTGCCAACGAAGCCAATACGCCGCATATAAGATAAAAGATAAGGTACCTGAAGTGGCCAAGTGCATGCTCAAGGTTATCACCGAATATCCACAAATATAGCATATTCCCAAATATATGCATTATTCCGCCGTGCATGAACATGGATGTTAGCAGAGTAATGTAAACCATAAATGGTGTCTCCTCAAGTCCCGGCATTACATACCTTTCACCGGTGACAGGGTCTTCAACCGTTTCACTTTCAGTTACGAGATCCTTGCCGGTTATTATTTCTTCCGGAACAGTTGAGAATGAGTATGTGAATTCGAGATTATTTCCAAGACCCTGGAGGAATACAAAAACAAATATATTAATTGCAATTAATATATAATTTACAAATGGGGTTGTCGTACGGTCGGAATTGTCATCACCGATTGGAAATATCATACGCTATGATTTTTAAGCGTGAGACGGATTGTCATTATGTTGTATAACCGCCGGATTATCATTATTCTTTGCCTGCATTTGCTACTCAATATTGTACTGCT
>CALGOI010000336.1 GCA_937959065.1 uncultured Ignavibacteriota bacterium
TGAAAGAGGTTTCCATTCCAACGGATCTGCCGTTGTCGACGATCAATTATGAGTTAACGAATTATCTTCATTCGCTTAAGTTAAATACCATAGCGTACGAAAACCCAAAGAACTCGGCTGTTTCTTTAGAGGTACTTAACAATGAGGCTGATACCGACAGCGTGGAGGCAGTAATACAATTGGTATATAATGATTCACTTGTAAGAGAGGCATCTGAGATAGCTTTGATTCTTAATAACACGGAGCAATATACTTTAAGCGATCTTAAAGGGATGCTGGAGACTCCGGAGGAATTTGCGATGGTGCTTCCCATAGATTATTAATACTCGGATCTTCAGTCAGCGATTCTCGAATCGGGTAAGGATTACGTATTAGTGTATTCGGTCGGGGTGGAGGATGACTTTTCGGCTGATTTCAGGGATAAGATGCCCGAGAAAGAATGGAAGTCAAAGATTAAATCCATCAGTGCGTCCTTTCCAAAATCATCGGCGATAATACTTAATAATCCCGAGGAGCTGTATAAATACGAAAAGGCAGTGAGAGAGCAGTTTCTCGAGTATAGGCCGAACGTATTCAGAGACACTCTTTACACGGACCTTACAAAGCTTGACGGCGGGCACCCGGTAGAGATAATGTACAATGATATAATTGCGAAATCAAAAGCAGGCAAGAAGTACCTGATCTATATGGCGGAGTTTAGTCCGGCAGATTTTAAATACTACAACGATAAAATGTACGAATTAAGAAAAAAGGGTTATAAGTTCGTTTCTCTTTCGAGGATACTAAAGAAGGTTGAAGCAAAGAAGGAAGAGGAGAAACAAGTAACCGATTCAACTAACGTGAGCATAAAAGATGAAAAATGAAAATTTTAATTTTATTTATTCTGGCAATTTTAATTACCGGTTGTTCTACAAATAAAGTTTCTGAAAATTTAAATACATCAGGTAATAAAATGGATGAAATTAACATATCGGGTATTACCGTAAAAACCATCGATGGTGAAGATAAAGCGATATCAGATTATAACGGGAAAGTTCTTTTGATCGTAAACGTTGCGTCAGAATGCGGACATACTCCACAATATGAAGGCCTTCAAAGAATATATGAGAAGTACAAGGACCGTGGTTTTGAGGTGCTGGGTTTTCCATCGAATGATTTCGGGGAGCAGGAGCCGGGGACGAACGAAGAGATCAAGCAGTTTTGTGAAACGAATTACAGTGTGACGTTTCCACTGTTCGATAAGATAAA
>CALGOI010000337.1 GCA_937959065.1 uncultured Ignavibacteriota bacterium
CTAATTGCAATCGACCCAAATATCCTCACCGATCTTAGAAGTTGTCGCTTCGTCCTCTACCATTGCTGTTCTGTTCTTACTTTCGAAGTAAGGGAATGTATGAGCACCGCATTTATCTGTAAGCAGAAGCGAGTCACACTGCGAGAAGTTACGCGCGTTATCGGCATTACCCATAATCTTAACAAGTCCACGGTAGCTGTTATTGCTTTTTCCTGCAGAGATACCCTTTGAAACAATCCGGCTCTTGGTATTCTTTCCTATGTGAGTCATCTTGGTTCCTGTATCAGCCTGCTGGTGGTTATTTGTCAAAGCGACGGAATAAAATTCACCAATAGAGTTATCACCTTTTAATATAACGCTCGGATACTTCCATGTTATAGATGAACCTGTTTCAACCTGTGTCCAGGAGATTTTTGAATTTACTCCCGCGCAGATTCCGCGCTTGGTAACGAAATTATATATTCCGCCTTTGCCTTCTTTATCTCCCGGGTACCAGTTCTGAACAGTAGAGTATTTCACTTCAGCATTATCGTGCGCTATTATCTCTACAACGGCAGCATGAAGCTGGTTTTCGTCTCTCATTGGAGCAGTACAGCCTTCAAGGTAGCTTACATAGCTTCCTTCCTCCGCTATAATAAGAGTCCTCTCAAATTGTCCTGTGTTCTGGGCATTTATCCTGAAGTAGGTCGAAAGCTCCATTGGGCATCTCACGCCTTTTGGTATGTAAACAAATGACCCGTCTGAAAATACAGCGGAGTTTAATGCTGAGAAAAAGTTATCCGTGATCGGCACAACCGAACCGAGATACTTTTTCACAAGTTCAGGGTGATTTTGAACGGCTTCACTTACCGAGCAAAATATAATTCCGTGTTTTGCCAGTTCTTTTTTATAAGTTGTTGCAACAGACACGCTATCCATAACCGCGTCAACGGCCACGCCTGCGAGGAGCTTTTGCTCTTCCAGAGGAATTCCAAGCTTGTCATATGTTGCTTTGATTTCCGGGTCGAGTTCATCGAGACTCTCCAGTTCAGGTTTTTTCTTAGGAGCCGCATAATATATGATATCCTGGTAATCGATCGGGGGATATTTTATATTTGCCCAGTTTGGTTCTTTCATGCTAAGCCAGTGATGATATGCCTTTAACCTCCACTCAAGCATAAACTCAGGTTCATTCTTTTTAGCAGAGATAAATCTGACTGTATCTTCACTCAACCCTTTTGTTGCCAGTTCCTGCTCTATATCTGAAACGAAACCGTACTTGTAATCACCTTTGGTAACGCTTTCCAGTATTTGATCTTGTTCACTCATAATATTATTAAACGAATACTTTACATTAATTTATATAAGACTAAAATAGTCGTATTTAAATTGATAAGAAAGTCAAAAATACGGAAAATCTTCCTTAATAATAATACATTTACTAATATAACTGACTGCTTTTGTATAAAACTAACACAGAATTGATAGAATGCGTTCAGTAATCCCAATAAAATTTCTAAATTTTTGTTATTTTTGTAGATAACATAGGCTAAAATGGAAAAACAAATTAAAATTGTAGAAGCACATCCCGAACATCTTGATAAGCTAGTCGAACTATATGGTTGTTACAGGTTATTTTACGAGCACGAACGCGAACCGGAAAAGGAGAGAAGTTTTCTTAAGCAGCGAATGGAAAACAATGATTCAATGATTTTTTTGGCTTTAGACGAATACGGTTCAGGGATGGGTTTTATGCAATTATACCCATTATTTTCGTCTGTTTCTATGAGGAGAGTATGGCTTTTGAATGATCTTTATGTAGATAATATTTACAGGAGGCGAGGAGTCGCAACAGCCTTACTGGACAGGGCGGTTGAGTTCGGAAAAAGTTCAGGAGCAAGACACATTATGTTAGAGACAGCAAATGATAATTTTAATGCACAGAAATTGTATGAAAAGCACGGCTGGGAGAGTGATGATGAATTTAAGCACTACTTTCGGAAGTGCGATTAACATTTATTGAAATTTTAATAGCCGTTATATTAAGCTGACCTAATAAAGCTTCAATCTAAAACAACTAATCTTTTATGCATATACCTCCTCTATTAACCGACATTGTTATTATCATCGGGTTATCGATAGTGGTGATGTTTGCATTTAATAAGTTAAAACTGCCAACAATACTTGGATTTTTGGTAGTGGGTGTTATCGCTGGTCCTCAGGTTCTTAAACTCGTTAATACTGGTGAAGTCGAAGTTCTCGCTGAGATAGGTGTTGTGTTGTTGTTATTTACAATCGGACTCGAATTCTCACTTTCAGAAATGATGGACATCCGTAAAGCTGTTTTCCTTGGCGGCGGTCTACAGGTTGGATTAACTATCTTAGCAGTTTATGGAATAGTGCAATATTTTAGAGTCGGTACCGGTGAAGCAATATTCATCGGATTTCTTATATCATTAAGCAGTACCGCGATCGTTTTAAAATTGCTACAGGAGTATGGCCAGATCACAACCCCTCACGGAAGAACAGCGCTCGGTATACTGATATTCCAGGATTTGATCGTTGTACCAATGATGCTTTTTACTCCAATGCTTGCAGGCGATAATACCAATATTGGAACTGAGCTTGTTATTTTAGCGGTAAAAGGAATAGTCATAATCGTAGCAGTCTTCCTTCTCGCAAGATTTATAATGCCTTATATCCTTTACCAGATAGCTAAGACAAGGAGTAGAGAGTTGTTTCTTTTAAGCGTACTTGTAATATGTTTTGCTGTTGCTTGGATTACGGGTCTTCTTGGATTATCTTTGGCACTTGGAGCTTTTATAGCCGGCGTTATAATCTCCGAATCTGAATACAGCCATCAGGCGATAAGCAATATTGTCCCTTTTCGTGTTGTATTTGAAAGTTTCTTCTTTGTGTCTATTGGTATGCTTCTTGACATAGACTTTCTCATTGATAATATCTGGATGGTATTATTGTTTATGGTTGGTGTTATTATATTGAAGACTTTCCTTACGAGCATTGCAACTCTATCTCTTGGTCTTGCACAAAGGACTATTCTTTTAACAGCTTTATCATTATGCCAGGTTGGGGAGTTTGCTTTTATTTTGTCAAGAATAGGGGTTTCTGAAGGTATAATTAATGGTGATACATATCAATATTTCTTATCTGTTTCGATAGCTACAATGGGAGTAACTCCTTTTATATTTAAATTCGGACAGAATATAACAGATGTATTAATTAAAGCACCCTTGCCGGATTTTTTACATAAATTTATTTCCTCAGATAGATTTAAAAGTGTCGGGGCAAAAGATAAGAAATCATACAAAAATCATTTAGTTGTTATTGGCTATGGTCTTAATGGGAAGAATGTTGTAAAAGCAGCAAGGTATGCATTAATTCCTTATGTGATACTAGATATCAACGCAGATACTATTAAAAAGGAAAAGGAGAACGGAGAAGAAATATACTTTGGTGATGCTGTAAATCCCGAGGTTCTCGATACTGTATGTGTAAAAACCGCGAAAGTTGTAGTTGTTGCAATATCTGATCCGGTTGCTACAAGAAGGGTTGTTGCTAATATTAGAAGCATGACTCCAAATGTTCAGATCGTAGTTAGAACCAGGTATGTAAAAGAAATCGAAGAGTTAAGAAAATTAGGAGCAAATTCAGTTATTACGGAAGAGTTCGAGACATCGATCGAGATGTTTGCCAGGGTTCTGACAATTTACATGATACCGGAAAACGAAGTTGAGAAGTTGATAAACGTAATAAGAGCCGATGGGTACGAGATGCTTAGGTCTATATCACCAAGACCTGAATTTATGGATACTATTGAAAACAGTTTTTCAGAGGTTAACCTATCAAATCTGAAAGTTCCTCCTCAATGTAAATTAACAGGAAGAACAATTAAAGAAACAGATCTGAGAAAAAGGTTCAATATAACTCTCCTTGCTATAAAAAGAGAGAGAGAGTTAATAAACAATCCGCCCCCGGATACAGAATTTAAAGAAGAAGACGTTTTATATCTTTTTGGTGAACCAAACAGTATAATAAACTTTAAGAATTTTATGGAAGGAAATTAATGAAATCGATTTGTGTATTCTGCGGTTCAAACAAAGGCATAGACAAAGTTTTTTTATTAACCGCAAAAAAAGTAGCACGATTACTTGTCAAAGAAAATATAGAATTAATATACGGTGGAGGAAATATAGGGCTTATGGGAGCGCTGGCAGAGACGGTTATGAAAAAAGGAGGCAATGTTACAGGTATAATGCCGGAATTTTTAATGCGCAGAGAGCATGCTACTCTAAAAATATCGAAACTAATAATTGTAAAATCCATGCATGAGCGTAAGGCTAAGATGTCTGAATTATCAGATGGTTTTATAGTTATGCCGGGTGGATTGGGTACATTAGAGGAGTTTTTTGAGGTTTGGACATGGGAGCAATTAAGGCTTCACATGAAGCCCATAGGTGTATTGAATATTGACGGATATTTTAACGAGCTTATTAAATTTCTGAACAAAGCTGTGAAGTTAGGGTTTATAAAGAAGGAGGACAGAGAACTGATTATTGTTGAAGAAGACCAAATAAAGCTTTTAAAGAGAATGCAGAAACATTATAAAGTGAACAATATAGATAAAGATATAGAAAGTAAGACATAATGGATTTTAGATTTTATTGTATTATTTATTTTTTCTCAATTAAGTATCTATCACAATTGACTCACCTTGTCTCATTTATGTAACACTTTAATTTCCTCAATTAAGTTAATGTAATGAAAATGTTGTAATTGGGTTTTGGTATAGGAGTTGAAATCATGGTTAAATAAAATTGTAATAATAATGGATAACCAAATTCCCCCTCAGCATCAGGAAAAACAACCCGGCAGTGAGGAGTTAATGAATCCTAAACCGGAATACGAAAATGAAGGATATAAACCTTCAGGAAAACTTGAGAATAAAGTTGCTTTAATAACAGGCGGTGATAGCGGCATAGGGCGGGCAGTTGCTGTGTTATTTGCAAAGGAAGGTGCAGACATTGCAATTGTTTATTTAGACGAACATGAAGATGCCGAAGTAACAAAACAAAAAGTAATTGATGAAGGAAGAAAATGTATTACATTAGCTGGTGATATCTCAAAATATGAAATTTGTATAGAAGCAGTAAAGAAAACAGCTAGCGAAATGGGAAAATTAGATATATTAGTAAACAATGCCGCAGTCCAATTTCCACAAGAAAGATTTGAAGATATTTCAGACGATCAATTTGAAAAGACTTTTAGAGTAAATATTTTCTCATATTTTTATTTTGCCAAAGCGGCACTAAATTATTTAACTAAAGGCAGTTCTATTATAAATACTACATCTGTCACAGCTTATAGAGGAAGTCCCCATCTTGTTGATTATTCTTCTACAAAAGGGGCCATTGTAAGTTTTACAAGATCATTAGCGGGAAATCTTATCGACAGAGGGATTAGAGTTAACGGAGTTGCACCCGGACCTATTTGGACACCTTTGATTCACTCATCATTTGATGAAGAAAAAGTTGATGAATTTGGTGAAGATAATCCTATGAAAAGGCCAGGGCAACCTGAAGAAATTGCTCCTTCGTACCTTTTCCTTGCAACGAAGGATTCCTTATATATGACAGGTCAGATATTGCATCCAAATGGAGGAGAAATAGTCAACGGATAAATTATGAGGAAAAATTCAAAAGACAGATAATGATTATTTCTTAATTTTCTTTTCCAGTTCTTCAATCTTTGAGTTTAGCCACAACCTGTTTTCCAACAACTCCTCTTTTTTAATCATGTGCTTTACTTCAGCTAGATCTCCGGCATTCGGGTGAAGATTTATTTTATAAAGTCGTTTTATATATTTAATAAAGTTTGAATTTGAGGTTTTTCTATTAGGAGTCAATACTTTACTGTTTGCAATTAAATGACGGAAAGTATCTGTTAGTGAATACAGCATATCCTCCATTTTTAATTCAAAGTAAATCTTTGCTGACAGTTCTTTAACCTCCAGTTTAATATTGATATCATATAGTTTTATCATTGAAAGGTATTCAAGAGCTTTCTCATAGTTGCCTTCATTGAATTCTATAAAGGCCTTCCCATAGGAATAAACATCTTCCCTTACTTCAGGGTGGAGAAATTTCTTGTATTGTTCGCTAAATTTTTTAACCCACTCTGATTCCCCAATCTGTATACCAAGTTCAACGGTGTTCTTATAAAGTATATCATGCAAATAACCATAATGGCTATAAAGTTCACGTTCAATTTCAAGTTTATATAATGTAAAGACTTCTTTGGCAAATTTAATGTCTCCTCTTCGGATCCTCCTGGTGCAGTAATTTTGTAGATTGATCAAAATATCAAGCATATCCCCGGGATTAATAAGGTCTTCACAGTCAAAAACTTTCTTTTTAGCTGCATAAAAATATTTTACATCATTATAAAAAAGCATCATATTTAGATTATAGTATATCTCAATAAGCGGAGTTTTATTAAGAAATTTTTTATCCAGTGTTTCAATTGCCTTTTCAAATGATACTGCTTCTTTTTCGAATTTATATATTTTTTTAACATTGAGGAGAAAATTATGCATTCGTAGAACAGTCATTAAATAGTAAGCTGTAAATTCCTCGTGAAGATCCTCTAGAGGTGCTTCCTTTAAAAATTTTTCAAAGCTATTTAGATACTTTCTCCTGAGATAGCTGATATTTTCTGTCTGGAAATAGTATTTAGTTAAATACCAATCACTGGTTTTTCTTTTTGTCTTTTCCAATTCTAAAAGAGTCTTCTTCATCATTTTTTCCATTGGCTTATCAAGATGTCTTTCGTTAAGTTCATATACTAGCATTCTTTTCATTTCCCATTCAGAGTTAATCATTCTCAAATACGCAAGGTAACCTTCTGCTAGTTTAGTCATATTAAAAATCAGCATTCGCATAAAATCATCATTATAATCGACACCTGGAAATATTTTATTATGAACTACTTCTTTCTCGATTTTGACAGATTCAAAGTCAGGGTAATGCTTTTTTAAATAATCGTAAAGTTTTTTAAAGCTTTCATTATTATTGAAAAAGGGGGAATACACATACTCACCAAATTCTTTGAACTCTTTAGGATTAAATGATTTAAGGATTTTAATAAGATTGCTTTTCTCCATAGTAAAGTAATGGTTCCTATAAGTTTGATAAAAAACCCCTTACAACATTTGAAAAAAAGTTTCCATTAACAATAAATGGAAACAATTCCTCTAATTTTTCCCTAATAATGTAAAAATACTTAAAAAAATCGACAAAAAGGAAAGAATAGATTGATTGAGTATATTAACATTCTAAGATAAGCTTTTATTCAAAAAATAAGATAAGCTGATTAAATTGAGTATATATCTGACAGATAATGAATAATCAAGAAAACAATAATCATTCAAGGGGAGAAATAAGGCATGAATTCCCAAATCCTGTATTTCCCAAGAGGGGTATCCCCCCGGGAGAAATTAATCTACAGTGGGATGCTGTTGAAGGAGCCAGAAATTATGTTTTGCAGTTATCTACTAATAATGGAAAGAAATGGCAGCAAATTGATATTGTAAGTGACCCCTGTTATAAGATTGAGGGTCTGGATTCGAATAAAGATTATTATTTTAGAGTAGCTGCAGTATTTAGCGATGGACAGGGGGAGTGGAGTGAGCCAATTCTAAAAACAAAGTAATTTTTTCCCTTTATATTAATTGCCCTATGAATAGAAAGACAGGTTGATGACCTGCCTTTTTTATGAACATCTGGATTTTAATTAAATTGGAGTTACATTCTTTTTTCCTATTGTAAAGAATTTTACAAGTATTAGCCCTGCGAAAAATCCCCCGATGTGAGCTCCATAAGCTACACCTCCGCCTTCCTGACCGGCCGATAAAAATCCGCTGAGGAGCTGAAAACCGATCCAGATTCCCAGGGCAGCAAAAGCCGGAATTTGAACAATGCTTCGCACAAGGATTGCTCTTACTTTTCTTTTTGGGAATAGAAGCATATAACCCCCGAGTACACCTGAAATCGCACCTGATGCGCCAAGTGAAGGAATTAGTAAATTAGCATCCAGCATAACAGATGCAGCAACGTGAGCCAGGGAAGCCAACACTCCGCAA
Source organism: uncultured Ignavibacteriota bacterium (assembly GCA_937959065.1). Classification (GTDB taxonomy): domain Bacteria; phylum Bacteroidota; class Ignavibacteria; order Tepidaquicellales; family Tepidaquicellaceae; genus JAEYVS01. The sequence continues at coordinate 8,138 of CALGOI010000337.1, forward strand.
ACGAGATAAAATATAAGGTACCTGAAATGACCAAGAGCATGTTCAAGGTTATCACCAAATATCCAAAGGTATAACATATTTCCAAAGATATGCATTATACTGCCGTGCATGAACATCGATGTAAGCAGAGTGATGTAAACCATAAACGGTGTTTCCTCGAGACCGGGCATTACATATCTCTCACCTGTGACAGGGTCTTCAACCGTTTCACTTTCGGTTACAAGATCCTTCCCGGTTATGATTTCTTCCGGAACAGTTGAGAATGAGTATGTGAATTCAAGATTGCTTCCAAGGCCCTGTAGGAAAACGAAAACAAATATATTAATTCCAATTAATATATAATTTACAAATGGAGTTGTAGTACGGTCTGAATTGTCGTCACCAATTGGAAATATCATACGCCATGATTTTTAAGCGTGAGACGGATTGTCATTGTGCTGAATATCCGATGGATTATCACTTTCCTTTGCCTGCATTTGCTCTTCTATGTTGTACTGCTGTGAAGCTACTTTGTTTAGAACTTTCATCTGTAATAGCAAAACAACCAGGAAAACACAAATTATGATAATTGTAACACTAAAAGCGTCGATCATTGTGGTTTTTTAAAGATTAGAATTACTGCTTATTTACAATTTAAAACATTATATTAATATTCTAAATATTAAAATTTAGGTAGAATATTAGTATAATTTCTGTAAAAGATGAGGCAAAAACGGGAACATAATAGTGTCTACAAAAGTAGAATAAGAAATTAATCTAAATCATTATGGGAAATATAGATAAAAGATTTACAGCTTTAGTATTGTTATTGGTAATGTTCGGAATGATGACATTTACCAATTCTAATGCCTCTGTCAGGGAAGGCGATATGATCCCTGACGTACCAATCACAATAGTCTCACAATATGAGACTTACTCAGATTATACTCTTCACGGTTATGTTATGGATGGTATTACGGTTATTGCGTTTATGCCGACTATACAAAATACTAACGAGTACGCTAATGTTATGACGTCAGCTTTCCAGGCATATATTAACCAGGCATTGGGGTTTGATGTTGAGCAATATTATAATTCAGGCAAATACATTAACGTAATTCTGGTTACAAACGATAACATTTCAACTATACAGGATTTCCAGATAAAAAACCAGTTATATACGGTCTTTGTCGATAATTCACAGAGGCAGATATCCAGCGCATTTGGGATAGACATCAAAGGTGATGATGCAAGCTCGACTGTAATGATAATAGACGAGAAGAAAGAAGTTGTATATGTGGATGAATACTACAGAGGACAGGGAGAAAATCTCCAGATATTAATGAGCAAGCTAAATAACATGCTTGGTATCGAAGAAACATACGCTGAAGAGAACTTCGGACCTATTTACGAAGGTGACAAAGCAAGAGATTTCAATTTTGATTTTGTAACAATCAAAGACTATACTGCGGGTAATCCCCAATCAAGTTCTGCCCAACTATCTGATTTCATCGGTAAAAAGAATATTCTTCTCGGTTTCTATCCGGCTCCGTTCAGTTTCTCATGCGGAATGGAACTGTCGACATTTGATTACATGGTAGCGGGCGACAACAATGAACATAAAATGCCTGAGGAGTACACAAAAGATCTCGAGGTATTAATGGTAAGCAACGAAAGTATGGATATGCTTACTAAATGGTTCGAGGATATGAGCTTTAAAAATGTTAAACTCATCAGCGACCTTGGAGCAAACATCTCTGCGAAATATAACAGCTTTGACTTTATGAGCGGATACAATAACAGGACTTTGTTTCTCATAGACAAAGAAGGTGTGATCAGGTTTATTGATTGGGATTATAATGTTATTGACAGCGATCTTAAATTACTGCAAGAACAAATAATGGCGCTGGGTTCGTAAATTCCATTTTAAGTTAAGTTTTAAATACAAATCTTTGGCGGTTGGCTGATTACCATTTAAACCGTCAAAGATTTTTTTATGGAAGAAAAAGAATATCTTTTCGGGACTAACGAACCTGAGCTTCAAAGGCTTAAATTCCAGCATGAAGTTTGGCGACCAATGACTGACTCATTCATTAAAAGGATTGGTGTTCAACCCGGATGGAAGTGTCTCGATGCAGGTGCGGGACCGGGGTTTGTTTCTATGGATTTCCGAAATATAGTTGGTGACTCAGGTGAAGTCACACTACTCGAACCTTCCGACTTTTACACTAATTCTTTCAGGAAATATGCCGACAAGAAAAACTGGGACAACATAAAGTATATTCAAGGACTGGTTGAAGAAGTTACTCTGCCGGAAAATTACTATGATCTTATATTCTCAAGATGGGTGATCTCATTTGTCCCTGACCCGGAGAAGTTTGTATCGACTCTAGTAAAATCTTTAAAACCCGGTGGTATCCTTGCAATCGAGGATTATAACTATGATGGGCTGGGACTTTTCCCAAAAGGCGGTGCCTGGGATAGGATTCCGGAAATAATGAAAGGATATTACAAATATGGCGGCGGTGATCCATATGTTGCTTCAAAGCTTCCCGCTATTTACAGAAAATGCGGCCTTGAAGTAACGGATTTTAAGCCTACTATCATGGCCGGCGGTCCTGACAGTGATATACTTGAATGGGCTCATAGATTTTTTACCATTCACATTCCAATACTTGCCAAAAAGGGCATTATTACAGAAGAAGATGCAAAAGCATATAAGAATGACTGGGAAGCACACAGAAAAAACCCGGATACGGTTTTCTTTTCCCCTGTAGTGGTTGATATAGCAGGGAGGAAAATATAACCCATTTTCCACTGAAAAACACATTTCGCTTCATTATCTTATCTATTTATATCTATACCAAGTAATGCTATTTAAACAAAAGAAACCAAAACAGATACTTGCGCTGGGCGGTGGTGCTTTTTCTATGGAGCCTGAGAATGGTATTCTTGATAAATACATCCTTAATATGTCTCTTGAGAAGAAGCCGCGTATATGTTTCCTGGGAACCGCCAGCGATGACGGCATCGAGTACAGAGAGAATTTCTATAACTTCTACCGAAAACAAAATTGTGAACCGTTTCATCTTGAATTCAAGAATCCTCCTGATGACCTGGAAGATTTTCTTTTAGGGATGGACATTATTCACGTTGGAGGCGGAAGCACAAAGAAAATAATCGATACATGGAAAAAGCATGGTGCCGATAAAATTTTAAAGAAGGCTTATGAAAACGGTGTAATAATGACCGGGATGAGCGCTGGTGCTATTTGCTGGTTTGAAGATGGAATCTATCATGACAAAGATGATCATTTGAAACGTTTGCCTTGCCTCGGTTTGTTAAAAGGAAGCTTTTGCCCGCACTTTGATGATGAAGGTACAAATCTTAGAAAAACATTCCACAAACTTATACTTGATGGTATTATTAAAAGTGGTTACGGTGTAGATGATGGTGCTGCACTTCATTTCGTCGATGGTGAGCTAATCCGTGTTGTAACCTCTCGAGTGGGAATGAATGCATATCACGTGGAAAAATCAGGAAAAAAGATATTCGAAAAGAAAGTAAACGGTGTTTATTTGGGTAATGAGCAACTTGCTGTAAAAGAGAAGAAAAGTGTCGAGAAAACGTTAGAAACACTCAGTATTATAAGTATGTTTATTGATCTGATAAATGCACATGATATCGATGGGATTTGTAAAAATGTAACAAAGAGCCATTCGTTTTATGATTCAATGGGGGTGAATATTACAAGTATTGAAAATCTAAGAGATGCCTGGAGAAGTTTATTTTCTTTATTTCCTGATTATAAGATTGAAGCTAAAGAAATTTTAGTCGAAGAAGGCGAAGTTGTGATTTTTGGTGAAATTTCAGGTACGTTTTGGGTAGATGATGAGGATGTTAAAGGCAAAAAGTGGAAAGTATTGTCTGCATGGAGGGTTATGACCGAAAAC
>CALGOI010000338.1 GCA_937959065.1 uncultured Ignavibacteriota bacterium
AGTCCATTATACCGGGCCAAGGGACCTCCCAGTTCAAAATCAATCGGATGGAAAGGTATAATATTAATATTACATGGTATCATTCTGGAAAGTTTATCCAGACGTTTGATGTCATTTGTTGTGTTATTCAAACCGTCAAAGTATATGTATTCATATGTCACTTTGTTCTTCGTCTTTTTATAAAAATACACTAATTCCTCATAAAGGTCCGGAAGACGGTTTTTAACCGAAGTTGGAATAATTGCTTCCCGTATACCATTATCCGTTGAATGCAGCGATAAAGCAAGCTTAACATGCTTTACACTTTCAAATCCCTCGGAAGTAATGTCATCAGCAAACTTTTTGATCTTTCCCTTAAATCCAACTGTCGATACCGTTATTTTTCTCGATGGAATCTGTAAACCGTGTTCCGAAGTTAAAATGGCAAGGGACTTCAACATATTGTCATAGTTTAAAAACGGCTCCCCCATCCCCATAAAAACTAGATTAGTCGGAATAATGCCGGTGCATTTGATTACTCCATACACCTGGTTAACGATCTGGCTCACATCAAGATTTTTCTGGAAACCCATCTTACCGGTCGCGCAAAATTCACACCCTACATTGCATCCTACCTGTGTTGAAACACAAACAGTATGCCGCCTTCCTTCATTTATGAGTACAGTCTCAATTTTTAGATTACCTGTTACCTTAGATGAGGTAATGCCAGGAAGTTCGAAGAGGAATTTCTTTGTATTGTACTTCTCCGAATCACTGACCTTATCCAGTTGAAGCTGAGATAGGTCAAAGTCATTTTTCAATTTCTCTTTGAGAGCTTTGGGGATACCAGTAATATCATCGATAACAGTTACACCTTTTCCATGTATCGAATCGAATATCTGCTTCGCTCTGAACCTCTGTTCACCATGGGTAAGCAGATATTCCTGCAGCTCAGAGAAAGTAAGATTTAGTAAGTTATGCTTCATGATCTTTACAAGTGTATAAATTAAGAAAAAAGAAGGAGAGATTGAAGAGGGAGTATTATAAACTTTACATTTGTTAGGAATAGTTGTACTATTTTTCTTTAATATGATAAACCAATGATAGATTATAAACTTATTAACCCCGATAAAGATGAAACTATACTGTTTGTACACGGATTAGCCTCCAATCTTAATTCATTTAACCGATGTATACAGCATTTCAAAGATGATTACCGAATTCTGGCACTTTCGATGAGAGGACATGGCAATTCTCCTAAAACAGGATTCGGCGACATAAAAGATTACAGTGTGTCAGAAATGGCAAATGATGTACAGGAGATTCTTCGACATCTTAAAATAGATTCATTCCATTATGTTGGTCATTCTATGGGAGGAATAATCGGTTATGATCTTATAAATCGCAGACCAGAATATTTCAAAACATTCACAGCCTGCGGTTCACCCGCGTATGTAAGAATTCCTCAATGGATAGCACTCGCAGGAACTTCGCCACTGGTTAGAATACCTGAAAATGTTCTTGAAAAAATCGGGGGACAATTTATCTCGCGCTATTCAGGTAAGACACCCGGCTCGAGAAAGATTTTGAGGGATGAGGTAGTTCCGTTCATAAATTGGGATGTTATGAGAAACTGTTTGGTCAACCTCAGTAATATCTCATATCTGGACGCAATAAAAGATATTACTGTTCCATTATTTTTAATCCACGGACAGTATGATATTTATAATATCTACATCAAACCTATACTGCGTATAATGCAGGGTAGAGAAACTTTCCGTTATGAATATATGAAAGGTGCAGGACACAACGCGCACCTGGACTATCCTGACAAATTCAACACTTTGCTCGAAGAGTTTATAACAATTAACAAGTAATTACTTTACAAGTGTCATCTTTTTTGTATCTGTAAAATTACCGGCTGAAAGTTTGTAAAAGTAAACACCACTTGCAAAACCTGATCCGTCGAAGTTCACCGAGTACTTTCCCGCAGTCATAAAATCATTTACCAGAATTGCGATTTGTTCCCCGGCGGAATTGTAAACCTTTAGGGATACATTAGTATTCTCAAGTATACTGAATTTAATTTCCGTTCCGGGATTAAAGGGATTTGGAAAATTTTGCTGAAGCTCATACGATGTAACAATCCCACTACCTCCTCCGGGACCGGTTAGAGTAAAATTATCTACCCATACATGATCGGAACTTGACCCAAGTGTTCCGCCGTCGGCATGATAGTATTGTATCCCAATATAGACATAGCTTCCGGCGTATTTAGACAGGTCATAGCTTTTTTTGTGCCAAACTCCTACCGGACCGTCGACTTTAAAATAATCGATCGTTTCAAATGTCCAGGGTGTGTTATCTACGGTGGAAACCCATACTAGCAGCGAATCTTTGAAATTCCTGTCTACAGCTCCGCACCAAAATGATAAGGTATCACCGCTAACAATATTCTCAAGTTTTGGTGTTATAAGCCAATCATCGATAAGACCTTTGGCATTTGCATCTTCGAAATTAAATCTCCAGTAGTATATACCGCTTTGGGCATTTTGAGTACCTAATAATACATACTCATGTGGTGAAATAACAGACGCAACATGAGCACTTGAATCACGATTTATATATTTCCAGCCCCGGTCGAAAATATCTTTATCGTTAAATTTTTCTTCCCATTTTATAGTGGAAGTCTGTGATAAGACCATTCCCGGAAGAATAAATAATGAAATAATTATAAATATCTTCATAGATCCCCCAGAAATTTAATTTTCAATCTTTGCTTGAACCCCTTTAAATAATTAACAGCATCTCCTGCCGTTACAACATTCGAGGGGTATCCAAGATTCTCAAGTGCAGCTGCCACTCCTATCATATCTTTTTGAAATGAAGTCAGAGGCATATTTAAATAGAATTCTTTATCGGCATCCAGAAGCATCTCTCTGGGTTTTGTAATTGGCCAGGTGTTTGAATTTTTTATAGTGTTCCTGTTGAAAATCCCAAGAAAGTCCGGGGCATGAAGATCCCGTTGAGTTAAATGAGGAAGCTGGTACTTCATGGAAAGAGTTTTTATCATAGATGAATGATGTAAAGTGTCATTATAAATTGTATTTGAATCAATATATGCTGAGACAAAAACAGCCGGAACTCTGCGTCCCAACCTATCAAATGTGAAATCCATTTCACCCTTTGGCTGAAGTATATCCGGAGGTACCGCAGATGGAGGCTGAACATGATCAAATGTACCTCCGTGCTCGTCATATGTTATTACAAGAAGTGTATTCTTCCAATTATTCCCGGTTTGACTATTTGAATTCCTTATTGTCATATAAACATCATGTATCAATAACTCTCCGGCTAATACGTTTGAAGGAGTATAAAAATTCGCAAACACCGAATCCGGGGGATGCTCATCATTATGTTTTACAAACAATCTGGGTTCGATGAATGAATATTTAGGAAGGTTTCCGTTAGCTGCATCTATTTTAAATTGCTCATAGTAATCAAAATTTGTTGTTGTATGGATCAATAGTGACGGGAAATGTATAAACAGTGTCAGAGGTATTATATCAACTGGATCGAAATAAACCTTCCACGATATTCCCCTGTCCTGGAGACGATTAAAAATTGTTGGATTGTCATTTAAAACCCATTTAGGATAAGGTGCATTATTTACATTTCCATTCGAAGTTGCTGCATTAAAAAAAGATCTGTTACAAAATGTCTGGCTCGGTACGCCGCAATACCAGTTATCACACACCGCAAAACTCCTCGCCAGCTGGCTGATTACCGGGACTGCGTCGGGAGGAAAACAACCCATTATTATTTTATACTCGTAATATTCCGGAAATCTTCCTGCCCCGTTCCTGAATGTGTTTACATAATCAAGAACAATCCCGTTATTAGGATAAATGCCCGGAAGTGGATTAGGTAAGTTGTACGGAGGCAGCATTTGCTGCACACCAAGAAATCTGTTCGTGTCAGGGATAACGGTTCCAAACATTTGAGTGTTAATATGGGGATACTCCTCACCCGGGTCGGGATTAGGATTTCCCATGTTGTATTCCTTGTGTACATATACACTGTCAACAAATTCAGATGAATCAGCATAAGGGGGAATAGGATTGCTTAAATTTTTACCCGACACTCCATTAAATGTCTGACCCAGTGGCACACCATCTTCATATAAATATCCGAGCATATTATCAAAAGACCGGTTCTCCATCATAAGGATAACTACATAATCAAATTTATCGAGATTAACCTGGCTGTTAACTGAATTAAATGTAAAGAAGAAAAGAATGATGAGGAATTTCCTCTTAATTGATTTTAAGATAAGTATCATTTGCGCCCCCGTTTGTGCTAAGCACAGCTTTTGAATTACTTGAAATATCATACTAACAAATCAAAAAAACAATTCTTGCATTAATCCCGTCAAAGTTGTAATTTCAACTGAAAAAATTATTACACAATGACTTTCGTTGCAGCAAAATGTCCCTCCTGCGGGGCTTCTCTAAAAGTACCTGACAATAAAGACTATGTTGTCTGTGAATTTTGTAAATCCAATGTTAAAGTAAGAGAAGCAATCCGCCTGTATACTGAAGTTGATATTCCCGATTGGCTTATTCTGGCTGAGTCTGCGATGAATATGGGTAAATACTCAGAAGGTTTTCACTATTACATCAAAATACTTGAGGTCGATGCCAAAGTTGCAAAAGCATGGCTGGGGAGAGCTGAGGCAACCGGTAAATTACTTTTGCAAAATACAGGTAATCTGGGTTATAATCCGCAAATAATCCGTAATCCCGACGGAAGCACTCATATTATTACTACAAATAATCCGTCCTCATCGACTAGGACTGTACACCTGAGAAATACCAGCGGACAATTCAAAGACATAGGGCAGATATTTGCTGAAATCGGGAAAGCCATAGGAAGTTCAAGCTATTATGACCAATCGACTATCCAAAAAGCCTTTAGATCTTATAATGATTATCTTACCGAAGTTAAAGCATATATTAATAATGCAGAACGATTTGCCGAACCTGGGGAAATTGAAGAAATTAAGAGTAAATCTGTAGAAGTATTTACGGAAATAATAAGCGGAATTTATGATAAGCTGAAATCCTCGTATTCCCAAAGTTTTCTTTCACACGACGACCTGTTCCCCGGGTATCTGGACTTTACAACCGGATATCTGTCTGACCTTGAGACCATTAGGCAAAATGATCCGGATAATATTGAATTAATCCGTCAGCTTTACAGGATCAGTAGTGAGAATGTAAAAACAGCTGATGATTTCCTAGCAGCGAGGAATTCACCGGATCCGCGCCTTTCCGACTTTAGGAATAATATGTCGGCAAAAGAAAGTGAGTATATGGCAATCCTCGAGGAAGCCGCACGGAAGTAATAACAATTTCACCGCAAGAAAGAAAGTTTTAAATTTACTCTCATCGAAAAAATAATTATCTTAGACAAGAAAGTAGATCAAACCGAATTTAAGATTCAGGAAAAGAAATGTCTTTGGATTTAAGTGTTCTCAATCCCGAACAGCGCGCAGCTGTCGAAGAGATCGAAGGTCCCTGTATGATAATTGCCGGGGCAGGAAGCGGAAAGACCAGGGTACTCACTTATAAAATTGCATACCTCATAGAGTCAGGCATCAGCCCTTTCGAAATTCTTGCACTCACATTTACAAACAAGGCTGCAAGCGAGATGAAAGAAAGAATCACCTCGCTCGTCGGTACGGATGCGGAAAAAATATGGATGGGAACATTCCATTCAATTTTTGCTCGCCTGCTCAGAATGGAAGCTGAGAAGATTGGGTACACACGGAATTTTACCATTTACGATTCGGAAGATTCAGTTGGTTTAGTTCGTCAGATAATGAATAATATTGGAATTCCAACTGAAAACCCCTCTCCAAAAGCAATTCATTCACATATAAGTAACCTGAAAAACAAGCTGATAATGCCATACGAATTTTCTACAATGGCAAGGACTTTCTTTGAGCAAAAAGTGGATATGGTGTATGAAAACTATCAGAAATCCTTGCAAAAGAACAACTCAATGGATTTCGACGATCTGCTGATCAAACCCATTGAGCTCTTCAAAGCTTATGAAGAAGTCTTAGATAATTATAGTGAAAGATTCAAATATATACTGGTAGATGAATACCAGGATACTAATAAAGCACAGTATTTGATCGTTAAAATGCTTGCAGCTAAGTTCGGAAACGTCTCTGTGGTAGGTGATGATGCGCAATCTATTTATAAATGGCGAGGCGCCGAGATTCAAAACATATTCGATTTTGAATCCGACTTCCCCGCAAGGAAACTTTTTCGCCTCGAACAGAACTACCGTTCTACTAAGAAAATACTCACATTAGCTGACGATGTAATTAAAAAGAATTCCAGACAGATCTCAAAACAGCTCTGGACTGAAAATAATGACGGAGAATGTGTTCGCCTGGTCGAAACCATGACTGACCGGGATGAAGCACTCAGGGTATCCAGATATATACTTGACGAAATGCAAAAGAAGAAGCTAAACTTCAAAGACTTTGTCGTCCTGTACAGGACAAACGCTCAATCACGTTTGCTTGAAGAATCGCTCAGAGACAACACAATACCCTATATCATTGTTGGCGGAATCAGATTTTACCAGAGAAAAGAGATTAAAGACATACTTTGCCATTTCAAGATAATCGTTAATCCATCGGATGATGAAGCTATGACCCGTGTTCTTAACCTGATGGAAGGAATCGGTAAAACAACGGTTGATAAACTCAGAATGATCGCTGAATCAAATAAAATACAGATATTTGATGTTCTCTCCGGGAAGGATTTGCTTAATGATTTTAATTCAAGAATCAGGAATAAACTCCTCTGGATAAATGAATTTGTTAATAAATACAGATCACTTGAGCCTGAAATGGGACTTACAGAGGTTACACGTTCAATTGTCGATGAAACCGGAATACTGAGGGCATTAAAGAATGAGAACAATCTGGAGGCGGATGAGAGAATAAATAATATTCAGGAATTGATCTCTGCTATTGCGGAATTTGATGATATTGCAGAGGAACCAACACTGGAAAACTTTCTGCAGGAAGTATCCCTTGTTTCCGATATCGATACGATCGACGACAAGAAAAACGCTGTAACTCTGATGACAATCCACTCCGCCAAAGGACTGGAATTTCCGGTAGTATTTATAACCGGTCTGGAAGAAGGTTTATTTCCGGTGGGCGGTGCTACACTTCAGGAGGATGAACTTGAAGAGGAAAGAAGGCTTTTTTATGTGGCAGTTACGCGAGCTGAACAAAAACTTTATCTATGTTTTTCGAATCAGAGATACCGGTTTGGTACGCCTTCATATCAGATGAAGTCCCGGTTTATAAAGGAGATTTCTGAACATGTTGCAAACGATTTTGAAATGGATGGATTAAATCTGAAGTCTTCTCAGAACGGAGGTATAAAAGCAAAGACTAACAGGGCACGCTCAGCTTCATATCCCAATGCTATCAAGTATGAATATTACTCTAACGGACGCGGAAATAACTCCGAGGATAACGATAAATTTCCCGAAGTACAAAAAGGAGTTACTGTAACCCATAGTACCTATGGTAAAGGCACCGTGCTTTCGACCGATGGAAGAGGCTTGGATAAAAGAGCGGAAATATATTTTGAGGATGTAGGACTTAAAAAAATAGTTCTTAAGTACGCTAAAATGACAATCCAGGAATCAACTTAAATTATAGATTATGGCATACTGGCTTTTAAAAACCGAACCTTCCGTTTACTCTTATGACGATCTTGTAAAAGACAAGAAGACAGTCTGGGACGGTGTAGCAAATCCAACCGCGCTTCGCCACATCAGAAGCATTAAAAAAGGTGATCTAGCCTTTATATATCATACCGGCGATGAAAAACAAATTGTAGGTATTGGGACAATAATCTCCAATCCTTATCCCGATCCAAAACAAAATAATGAAAAGCTTGTTGTATTTGACATAAAACCAAATATGAAACTTGAAAAACCTGTAACATTAAAGGACGTTAAAGCTAATAAGAAGTATGCGGAATACGACCTTGTTCGCCTGCCCAGGGTTTCTGTTATAAAAAAAAAAGAAAAATACTGGAAAGATTTTGTAAAGATGGGTAGTA
>CALGOI010000339.1 GCA_937959065.1 uncultured Ignavibacteriota bacterium
CGTATCTAACCGGCGCTGTGTCACAGTACAGCGAAAAAGCGGGAGAGAGCGCTGCGGGAATATTAGAATCCATCCGCAACAGGGAAGGTGCGCTTTCCTCCGATACATCGGTCATTAACACAGTCTGCGGCACACTGGTAAATGACATTTCGAAATATATTAAAGATGAGCTGTATATTGTTCTGGATGACCTTCATTTGCTGCCGGATGAAGAGTGGGTAGGTGAGGTACTGGAATATCTATTAAAATACCTTCCATCGAATGTGCATTTGCTGATCACGACCAGAGAGATACTACCAATAGACACCGGGAAGTTGAAAGCAAAGAGAAAATTTTATGAGATAAGTGAAGGATTGAAATTCACCGGGGACGAGGTGAGGATACTTGCGAATAAAGAATACAACACCGAACTGATGGATGATGACATCCCGGTAATAGAAAAAATAGACGGATGGATAACCGGAGTGCACCTTTATCTGCAGGGAGACAGGGAGCGCGGCGCGGAATTTATTACGAAGGGAGTACTACCTGAGAACATTTACAGCTTCTTCGCGGAGGATATATTCAGTTCGGAACAGGATGAGGTTAAGGAGTTTTTGCTAAACTCAGCTGTTCTGGAAAACTTTACTGCGAAAGAATGCGATGAGATATTTAAAAAGAAAAACAGTGCAGAAGTCCTTGAGGAGCTTTTCGCGAGGAACGTGTTTATTAACCGTACGGAAATAATCGACGACGGTAAACCGGAATACATATATAACTACCAGAGCTTGTTCAGGGATTTTTTGAAAAGGAAACTCGACGAGAATTTAACGGAAGCGGAGAGGGTTGAGCTTTACACGAAGGTTGGTGAGTATTACAGGAAAACCGATTTGAGTAAGGCGATTAGGTTTTATTTGCTTGCAGGCGATTTTGAAACTGCTCTGGAATCTATTAAAGATTATTACGAAAGCGCGACAGGATCTATTAATTTTTCTTTATTAGAAAGCTGGATCACAATGATTCCGGATGATATGAAAACGGAAAACGCTTTTCTTGTATTTTACAAAGGGAACATAGAACAGGTCTTGTATGGTAACACCGGGTCAGCATTAGAGTTATTTGAGAGATCGGCAGAGATGTTTAAAAAAATAAAAGAGACCGTCTTTTATGTGAAGAGTATTATCTGGTTAAGTTATTTAAAAGTAAATCAGGGTAAGAACGGTGAAGCTATCGAATTGATAGAAGAAACACTTAAAGAAAAAGTAAGTCCAGCGGATAAAGCAAAACTATTATACCGTCTGGGAATCGCATACTCAAATCTTTTTGAATACGATAAAGCACTGGATGTATTTCAGGAGGCACTGGAAATCTCCAACGTTG
>CALGOI010000340.1 GCA_937959065.1 uncultured Ignavibacteriota bacterium
AGAATGTCAAAGTATCGTTAAAAGTGTTCGACATACTCGGCAGGGAAGTAGCTAACCTTGTGAATTCTGAATTAAACGCGGGTGTTTATGAATATACTTTCGAAGGAGCGCGATTCTCCAGCGGAATTTATTTTTATACATTAACTGCCGGGGATTTTAATGAGACGAAGAAGATGCTGCTTGTGAAGTAGCGGATCGGTTTCATAACGAAGATCCCGGCTTTGAGTCGGGAAGATTTCAAATCAACGAAAAAAATGCTGTTGATTGAATAATTTAATACAATAAAAGGCATCTTGTTTTTTAATAAGATGCCTTTTATTTTACATTAAACCATTACCACAATCTAAAGAAAAAATATATTATAAAAGCCATACCGATTTATTAAACCAATTCTGGAAGATACAAATGAAAATCAGGCTATTTATAATATTTTTGTTTTTTATTTCATTTCCATCTTTTTCTAATTCCCAATCCACTATCGAGATTAAAGGCGGTCTGACTTACATGACCAATAAAGATGATTACTCCAGCCACAGAGGATTTAATATTGGTATAACATATTATCCAATAAAATTATACAAGTTCAATATTGGCGCAGGTATTGGTTACAATGGAAAAGGTAAAATGAAAAATTATTTGCCATATGGTACATTTGAAAAGCCATCTGATTCTCCGGTTGAATTCCTTGAGCTATCTTTACCTGTAAAAACTTCATTTGAATTAGTAAAGGGATTTGAGACTTATGTTTTATTAGGTGGAAGATATGATGTAATATTAACTACTATCAAAAGATTTATTGGAGAGCCTATTACAGATGGATACAGCACATTTAACTCAACATTAGGAATAACAGCCGGGTTAGGTATCCAACTCACAAAATTATATCCAAATCTTATATTAGAGTTTTCCGTTAATCCTGATCTGACATATTTGCTCAAAAATAAAATAAAAAATAACTCAATTGAATTGAAGGTGGGAATTGGGTTCGATGGTTTTCGCTCGAATTGAATGATACAGTATATCGTTTGGGCTTTCAATCTTTCGACTCCGGGGGGTCATATAAGGACTTGCCAAACTCCCCTCCACCGGGAGGGGTGGAACTCTTCAAACTTTACAAACTTTATAAACTTTATAAACTTAGTAGCTTATTCCGCAATCGGGGATATATACGTATATAACCCTTTATACATAGAATCAACTTGACTCAATTGTTATATTACACAATATTTAATTATTATCCGCCGTTATAACCGGCAAACTTAAACTATCACAAACATCAATCCAACAGGATGGACATAAGATTTCCAATACTGTTTTTATATAATTTTATTTTCAAAAATTTTACCCCTCGTTTTTGGGCTGTTCTAAATTTTGTTTTTCCAAAAATGGAATTTGAAAATTTTCAAAATTTCCATCATCACGGAAATAACTGTAAAAACATATCCGGTTTTTGGTGTTTAGTTAAAATTTTTCTAAATATCTGTAAAAATAATCGAAGGAAAATTCACCAAAAGGAGTCTGAGGTTTCGTACAAATCACACAGCCTTTTTTATTTATTAAGTATTTTTTACATTCATCTATCTGGTAAATTAAAGTTTTAGCTATGAAGTATTTAATACTTTTAATAATTACAATCAGTACAATTAGCATAAATGCTCAGACACGCGGTCTGGAATTTGGCGATATTGTATGGCAGGTTACTGTACCAAATAATCCGGGAACTACAATTCAGGATAAGCAGATCAGAAGTCTGAAACAGATTCCCGATGTTACCGGGGACGGGATAAATGATGTCATAGTTTGCACGGGTAATTACTGGACTTTATGTTATAATGGTTTAACCGGCGCTCTTGTATGGCAGTTTAGCACACACTTTGGTACTATTAATACCGGCAGCGTGCCATGGGAAGACGCTATGTGTATAACAGACCTGGAAAATAACGGTGTATATGATGTTGTCATAGGCTGCGCGGGAGGAAACGAAATGGTCTATGCTCTCGACGGGCAGACAGGCGCGCGTAAGTGGGCTTACGGTGATTCGACGACTACAAATGACGGTGATGTCGAGTCGGTAAACGCTAATTACGATTTCAACGGAGACGGGATAAAGGATATAATTGCTTCACTCAGCGGTACTACAACAGGGGGTAGGCATGGGATAGTGTGCTTGAATGCAACAAATGGAGCAGATTTATTTTATACTACACAGCCACAAACTTTTACAGATGATGATATTGGGACACAAAACGGCTGTGGAATCGGTGTAAGCAATAACGGTACTCCTTACGGAGTAAACGGATTTACAACGAA
>CALGOI010000341.1 GCA_937959065.1 uncultured Ignavibacteriota bacterium
GCAATGTCTCTTTTTCACAGGGAAGAAGAGATTGGGATATACTCTACGGCAACCAATACACTTCGGGGGATACAACAGGTATTGATACTAACTTTGTTAGTACTATTGATTCCAGTAAAATTCTGAAAATTGATTCAACAGCTGCTGAGCGGTTTTTTACATATGATCCTGATTTTAGCGGTGGTGTAAAAGTGAACCGTTATAACCATCCACTTATCCTTGGGGATGCTTCTCAGATTACTTATTCAGTTAGTTTTGATACTTCAGGTAATGTCGTATTAAGAAAAAAATTAAATGGTGAAGATATTTTTGTTCCCAGGATCATACCTTTTGATGAATATATAACGGAATTGCGTGATAAAAGAGGGAAGACCTTATTTGCAGAGATTCTTTCAGAGAATCTAACAGGACAGACCCAGGATGAGCTTTCAGAACTTTTTGAAAAGTTTACCGATATTACAATTCCACTTCCATTTAAAAGTGAAACTATTTTTGGACCTCCTACTATAAATTTAAGAATAAATGGTTCAATAGATATAACAGCATCATATGAAAAAATAGAAAGTGAGCAAGAACAAGTATCGCAATTATCCAATTCCCAGAATAATATTAATTTTAAACAGCAAGTATATGTCACTGCCAAAGGTACAGTAGGAGATAAACTCACGATAGATGCTGATTGGAATACGCAGAGAACGTTTGATTTTGAGAATCAGCTTAAAATCAAATATGAAGGATATGCAGATGAGGTGATAAAAAGGATTGAAGCAGGTAATGTATCGTTGGAGACAAACTCCGGATTAATACAATCTACTCAGGCATTATTTGGTATAAAAGGTGAATTCCAGCTTGGACCGTTATTATTAACTACTGTTGTTTCGCAGAAAAAAAGTAAACAGGAAGAAAAAGATTATGTCGGAGGTGCTCAGCAACAGGATTTCCAGATAGCAGCGTGGAATTATTCAGATAACCACTATTTACTCGACACAATTTATAAATCAAGTTTTTTGGATGTGTTCAATAGCGCTGATGGAATTCTAACCCAGCAAACTTATCAAAATAAAGTTTTAACAGATCCTACTAATTTCGAGGTTTGGGTACAAACCGATTATTCAACAAGTGATAAAAGATTTGCTGTTGCAAGGACAATGCTTTATCCAAGGCCGGGAGGTCCAGGTAGTTATAATGGAGATACGTCAGTAACAAACACTTCACAAATACCCGGGATTAGATTTGCAGGTTATTTTAGAAAGCTGGATGCTACGGAATATTATATAGATCCTTTTGCAGGTTTTATTAGTCTGAAAATCAACGTACCTGAGAATTATCACGTTGCTTTAGCATATAAAACACAGGACAACACTTATGGTACAACAAGTTTTGAAAGGCCAATTAGCGACAGTACACTCTATCTAAAAATGGTAAAGGTTAAAGATCAGAGTCCTGACCAGACTCCACTGGCATGGGAGCTAAAACTAAAAAATATTTACCGCTTGCCTGTTTCAAGGATAATAGAAGATGGATTTAAGCTTGATGTCAGGTATCTGAACAACAATATTTATGACCCGAATCTTCCTAACAAAGACAGTTCGCTGTCAACTTATTTGAAAATTGACCGCTATACCGGAAAACAAAGAACCGGAGGACCGGATGGTTTGTTCGACTATTTTCCGGGTTATACCATTAATACAGAAACAGGTGATATTATATTTCCTACATTAAAACCTTTCCAGAATGGACTTGATTCAACCGTAATTGGAATTTCCGGTTTCAGTGCCCCGGAAATTTATAACCAAAGAAAAACAACAGTACAACAAGGACAATCCATAGCTACTAAATATTATATCGTGGGTAGTGAAAAAGGTGAGACCGGAAATAGTAACACTATCAATCTGGGATTTAATGTTGTTCAGGGAAGCGTAAAGTTGTTTCTTGGGTCTCAAGAGCTTCAAAACGGTATAGATTACTCGGTAGATTATTCTACCGGAACGGTAACGATTAAAAATGCTACAGCCCTGGTTTCAAATGATCTTAAAATTAAGTATGAAACAAATGATCTCTTTCAATTAGCATCAAAAACACTTATTGGAGCAAGAGGAGTTTATAAATTAGGTGAAGAGAGTTCGTTTGGTTTTACCTTTGTAAATCTGAAACAGGAAACATTAAATGATAAAGTAAGAATTGGTGAAGAACCAACTAATAACTCGATGTTTGGTTTGGATTTTCAGACGAATATAAAGTCTAAATTTCTGACGAACATTGTGAATATGCTTCCCGGATTCAACACTAAGGACGAGTCATCATTTACTTTAAAAGGGGAGTTTGCTTATTTATTACCGGATCCAAATACTAAACGCAGCAGAATACCTTCAGATAATAATGAGTCTATTGCCTATGTCGATGACATGGAAGGTGCAAAGAAGATAGTTTCTCTTGGCACTAATTACAGTGCATGGACATTGAGTTCTGTTCCTATTGATACAGCAACAGTTCAAGACAGTGCATTCTTCCAGCGGCGTCAGTCTGAAAGAGGAAGATTCAGATGGTATAACATACCTTCATTGGTAAATGTGAAAGATATTTATCCATTAAGGGATGTTCAACCCGGTCAGGATAAAGTAACACCTTTAATTGTAAGCTTTGATCCAAACTCAAGAGGCCAGTATAACTATTACGATAATGTTTTTACAAATCTGCCTGATAGAAAAGTAGCATGGGGAGGGATGATGAGGTATTTAAATACCACGTCAACCGATCTTCTAAATGAGAATATAAACTTTATTGAGTTTAACATGCTTATTGACAGTATTGATTTTAACGCTGTTCAAAATGGGAGGTTGGTTATAGAGATTGGAACAATATCTGAAGATGCTATACCAAACTTTATACTAGATACGGAAGATCGGAACAGGAATGGTGTATTAGATACAGCCGAGGATATTGGTCTTGATACATTGACAGATGCTCAGGAATTGATAAAATATAATCAGATTAATAATACGAGTTTTACACTTGCTCAACTGCCTGACCCTGGTCTGGATAACAATGAAACAAATACAAGTATAATTAATTACGATCTTATAAATGGTACTCAAGGAAACAGATTCTATGAAGGAGGAAATAGGCCCGATACGGAAGATTTAGACAGAAACGGTACAATGGATAACGCTAATTCTTATTTTCAATATGAAATAGAGCTGGATACTACGAATAATCAATACATCACTGGGAGAGGTGCGCCCGGAAGCGGGTGGTTTCAGTATCGTATTCCACTTTCAGAATTTGTCAGGATGATTGGTTCACCTACATTGAGTAGAGTTGAATATGCCAGGATCTGGGTGTCAGGGGTAGAACAACCTGTTACTTTGCTTTTTGTTGATTTGAATTTGACAGGTAACCAGTGGTATAAAACAAATAAATCAGATACTACGTATAATATATCGGTAGTAAGTATTGAAGAGAATCCGCAGATTTATCAAAGCCCGGTGCCGGGAAATGTATTGAGGCAGGAAGTGCAGAATACTACCGGCAACAATACTCTTTCAAATGAACAATCACTTTCCTTGAACTTTAATAATTTACAAAATGGACAAAGAAAGTTTGCAATAAAAGAGTATAGAACTAATCCACTGGATTTATTCAATTACAAAACTATGAAGTTGTTCGTAAATGGTGATCCAAGCTTTAATTATACCGATCAAAACATATTTGATGCCTGGATGGTTGTTCGTTTCGGAACGGATTCGAATAATTATTACGAGTATAGAGCACCTATTCATCCGGATGTACGGCCAGGTTCGCCGTGGAATTCTGATAATGAAGTTACAATCAATTTTGCGGATCTTACTTCAATAAAAATTGCCCAAGATACATCGAATTTCAGTGATTCATTATTTTCTGTTCCCAACGGACCTCCGGGTTCTTATTACAGGGTAAAAGGCACACCATCAATAACGTCAATCAGAGAAATTGCTCTTGGTGTTGAAAAAAACCGGAATTCATATAATTCCGTAATCACGGGTAGTGTATGGTTTAACGAAATTAGAGTTCTAAATGTCGAAGATGAACCGGGTTATGCATATAATCTCACCGCGGGAGTAAATATGGCCAACCTGTTATTGCTTAATTTCAGTCTTGGTAAAACTTCCCCCAATTTTTTTGCGCTCGATGGAAGGTTTGGGTCCCGACAAACCGGGTTGAACTGGGATATTAGCGGTACACTCAATGTCCATAAGTTTTTTAATAATTTCTTTGCAAACTGGTTTTCAGAAGAATGGACAAACTTCCTTACCCTGCCGTTTACCTTTAGGCATTCAGAAAGAATGATTGATCCCAAATATTATCCGGGCACTGATATAGAGATAGATAATGCCAGCCAGGAAAGATATGCGCAGGTATTAAACCAAACAGGGAATGAACAAGCCGCTATTACAGCGAGTGAGAATTTGAAGATTGAAGCGCAAACCCTTGAAGTAAGAAATGAATTTGGAGTCAATGGAATGAATTTAAGCTTTCCTAGTAATAATTATTTCATTAAAAACATAATAAATAAATTTGTTTTTAATTTTAATGGCACAGTTGGAACTTATCGAGACGTAACATATGAAAGCAAAGATAATTTTAATTACACCGGTAGTGTAGACTGGAAACCAGAGTTTGACCTGGCTGATAATTTCCATCTTAGTTTAGGTCAGCTTATTAATCTTGGTGACGATTATAAAGATGCGAAAATGTATTTTGCTTTACCTTTCCTTCCTCTGGCACCATTATTCTCAAAAGGATTTACCGGCAATATTAATTTTAATCGAACCAGGGATGAAGCAAAACAAAGAAGTCTTGATGTTGATAATCCAATAAGCAGGCAATTCGGTGCTAATAGAGGATTTAATTTTGATTGGAAGTTCATAGAAGGGTGGGTTGTGGATCTTTCGGGTAATTACAGTTATAAGGTTGGCAGTGATCTGACCGGATTTGAAACATATAGTGATAGTAATAGTGCTCAGAGGCCGGAAAGTGAAGTTTTGAGCAGTATTTTCTTTAATGATGCATTGATCAATTTTGGGAGAGACCTTGATTATGTACAAACAACTTCCTTTAATCCAAGATTTAACATTCCATTCATAAAGAAATTTCTTGATTTTACATTAGGCTATAATGTGACTTATGGCTGGCAGAATCCGAACACAAGTACTGGCTTAACAGGTTATAATGTCCGTTACCAAAATAATGTTACTTCCACCGCTAATTTTAAATTGAAAGAGTTAATTGGTTTAATCGGGGGAATAAATAAATCAAAAGGGCAGATTGGAGGAAACACTGATGACAGGGAAGGGCAAAGTATAGGAGACATTATTAAAGTTTTTGGATCATTTGTTCCTGATGCAATTACAGTTACATATAATCAGACAAATCAAAGGTCTAACCCAGCTATTCAAGGGTTGCCGGGGTTTGGAAATTTTTGGCTAGCATTGGGAAGCAATGAATCTGCAGGTCCTTCCAGGATGTACCAGCTTGGTTTTAGCGGTGATCCGGGGAATAGAGTCGCAAATTTATCCAACATAACTGATGTATTTGGAATGAATAATAATTTAACCCTCGGGGCAACAATTAGGCCGATTTTCCCTGAGTCTGTAAGAATGAACCTGTCATTTAAAACCCGGTGGGGTTTTAATAATACAAACACATACAATACAAATGATCAGGGTCAGTTATTCCAGCAAACAAATAAATCAAGTACTGTTAATAGTGGGTACTCAATTTTCTTTACACCGGATATTGAAGATTTTCGGTATGAATCAGCCAGTGATCCCGATCAGAATCTTAGGCAGATATCGGATGCGTTTGAGGGAGGTCTTGCTTCATTTCCATTCCCTAATTGGAATATGACAATTACGGGTGTAGAGAAATTTCCATTCTTTGGCCAATTTGCTTCTGCAGTAACTATTGAAAATAATTTTGAATCTGAATATGCTGAAACATATTCTGTTGACACCAGAAATATCGAAATTCCATCTTCACAATCAGTGAAACAGTCATTCAATCCTCTATTTGGAATGTCTATTACTTTTAAAGAAGCTTTTAGTGGAAGTTTGACAGCTTCATTTAAGCTTAACACTTCAAAAGTTCTGACACTGGTACCTTCTTCAAATCTAATACAATCTACTAATAATTCTGATTGGAGTATAAATGCAACGTACTCTAAAGCAGGTTTTGAGATTCCATTTTTTGGTTTATCACTACAAAATGATATTGCATTCTCACTAACTGTTATGAATTCCTCAAATGATCCTATTGATTATAGATTTACTCAACAACAAGGTGGAGTACCCGAAAAACAGGCTGGAAATGGGTCGACTGTTTTTACACTAAACCCATCAATTCAATATTCACTTAGTTCAAAAGTCCAAATGCAATTATTTTACAAATATATCAAAACAGAACCTCTAGGAGGTAGTTATGCTACCGTTCCCCGAACCTCAAATGAAGGTGGCCTAAATATAAGGATTTCCATACAGTAATATCAAATTGAGCTCTCCTTATAAATTGAAAATCTTGTAATTTATTGGTATATTTGAAGGTTATCTACTTTACGGTTAATGAAACGTCGTGCGATATTTAGGTTTTTTGATAGATACATCGGGATACCTGTGTTAATTTTACTTGCGTTGTTCTTTAAGAGGAAAAAGCGGCTGCCCATTGAAAATATTCAGAAAATCCTTGTAATTAAGCTTGCTGCTATAGGTGATTCAATACTTCTAATCCCAACGTTAAGAACTTTAAAGAAAAGATTCCCTGATGCAGAGCTAACTTTTGTTTGCTCTCCTATCAATTATTCAATTATCAAAAAAATTCCATACGTTGATAAGATCATCAATTGCAATGTCCATTCTTTTCTTCGGAATCCTTTCAATTTTATCAAGTTTATAATTCAAATGCGAAAAGAAAAGTATGATCTGTTGATCGATGTTGGACAATGGGAGAGAATTAATGCTATTATGACTGCTCTTGCCAAAAACGATTGTTCGATTGGTTACAGAACTTCCGGACAGTATAAACATTTCATTTATGATAGAGTAGTCCCACATCTGAGGGAGAAGCACGAGTTGGAAAACTTTCTGGATTTACTTGCACCTCTGGGCATCGATGTCACTGATGAAGATAAGAAATTAGAATATTTTCTTTCAGCGAAGGATAATGAGTTTGCCGATAATTTCTGGAAAGAACATAATCTTGATCCCTATACAGTTATTTGCCTACATCCTGGTTGTGGCGAAAATGGTAAACCCAGGGAATGGGCTGATGAAAATTATATTCAACTTGGAAAAAGATTGTTGGACTACAGTCCGGATATAAAAATACTTATCACAGGTGCACCTATAGAAGCGGATAGATGCTTAAAGATTGAAAAGGGGATTGGCAGGAATGTAATTAATACCGCAGGTAAATATGAGCTGGATAACGTTGTTGCTATTGTTAAAAAAGTAAAGTTAATTGTTTGCAGTAATACAGGAATGCTTCATATTGCTTCCTGTGTTGGTACTAAAACAATGGGTTTACATGGTCCGACAAATCCCATAAAATGGGGAGCATATAGCAAGAATTCGGTATTAATTCAAAGTGATAAATTTTGTAGTCCGTGCTTATATCTCGGACATGAATATGGATGTCAGGCCCCGCAGTGTATGGCTCATATTTCAGTCGACGATGTTTTTATTTACATTCGAAAAGCGCTAAATCCTGAGCTTTTCCAGGGACTTGAAATTTTAAATAATTAATAAATAATAAATTCACATTTTATGGAAAAAAATATGTTCCCAACATTTGAACTTATTGAGGATCTGGGTCATGAGCAGGTGGTTTTTTGTTCACATAAAGAATCAGGTTTAAAAGCAATTATTGGTATTCATAGTACTGCATTAGGTCCGGCATTAGGAGGCTGCAGGATGTGGTCATACGCTAATGGAGATGAAGCGCTGGTTGATGTATTAAGACTGTCACAAGGAATGACATACAAAGCTGCTGTTGCGGGACTTAATCTAGGAGGCGGAAAAGCAGTAATTATAGGTGATTCCAGAACTCAGAAATCTGAACAGTTGTTTAGAGCATTTGGTAGATTCGTTGAAGGTTTATCAGGAAGGTACATTACAGCCGAAGATGTTGGTACAAATGTTAAGGATATGGAATATGTAATGATGGAAACAAGAAATGTTACCGGCATTCCTATTGAACTGGGCGGTAGCGGTGATCCTTCACCTGTGACTGCATATGGTACTTACGTTGGTATGAAAGCTTGTGCAAAAGAAGTGTGGGGAAGTGACTCATTAGAGAATAAAAAAGTTGTAGTTCAGGGAGCAGGTGGTAATGTAGGAAGACATTTGTGTAATTCACTTCACAAAGAAGGTGCAAAGATTTATGTCAGTGATATATACGAAGATAAATTGAAAAGCCTTGTAGATGATTATGGTGCTGAGATCATTTCAGTAGATGATGTTTATAGTTTTGACGCAGATATATTTTCACCAGCTGCTTTAGGTGCGATATTAAACGATGAAACGATTCCTCAGCTTAAAGTAAAGATCATTGCTGGCGCTGCAAATAATCAGTTGAAAGACGAAGATAAACACGGTGCAATGCTTAAGGAAATGGGTATTTTATATGCTCCTGATTACGTTATAAATGCCGGCGGATTGATTAACGTTTACAGTGAACTGGAAGGATATAACAGGGAAAGAGCATTAAAGCAAACTGCGGGTATTTATGATATTATGACAAATATAATTGAAATAGCCAAAAAACAGGATATCCCGACTCATCTTGCTTCGCGAGAGATTGCAGAAAATCGGATCAAATCGGTTACAAGTGCTAAGAAAGTAAGAGTGTACAGGGATTTAAATTTATTTAAGATGAGAAATCTATAATTAAGTTGATTTGGACTTAACAATTTGGATATTGGTGATTGTTATCAGTATCGTAACAATAATTATAACAATGATAACATCTGTAACT
Source organism: uncultured Ignavibacteriota bacterium (assembly GCA_937959065.1). Classification (GTDB taxonomy): domain Bacteria; phylum Bacteroidota; class Ignavibacteria; order Tepidaquicellales; family Tepidaquicellaceae; genus JAEYVS01. The sequence continues at coordinate 9,007 of CALGOI010000341.1, forward strand.
AAATGGGGTGATAAAATGGTCGATAAGTACGAAAAAGATGATAAATCTGAAAAAAAATCTCTATAGATTTAAAAAGCCCTTTTACAAGGGCTTTTCTAGTAATCTTTATAACTTTTTTCTTCGGTCAGCTCAGAACCGGTTGCCCGGTTAATCTCTTTCTTTATTCGGCTTCTCTCGTCATTTGTTATATATACACTGCGTGCAAGCTCCACAAATATCTCTCCAAAATTACTATTTCTCTCACAGTCTCTTATCTTATCCTCGATATCCCAGAGCTTGTTGTTCACAGATAACAGATCCATGTAAAGCTTATCATTCTCACTCATTCCAATCTGCTCAGCAGCTCTCTTTAATTGCTCGTATTCTTTACGAATGTTTATTAGCTTTTCTTCATCCTTAATATTTTGGAGTTTTATGGTAAGTATAGTCAACTTATCAATGATCTCACCGTTTGATACTTCTATTTTCATTTGCAATAAATAAAAAATCCGCCCGGTTTGCACAAGGCGGATTGTATTAAAAAATAAAAATCTTACTCAGTTGCATTACCTTCGGTTACCATTTCTGGTTCCTCAACAACTTCTTCAACTTTTTTCTTAGGTTCAGGTGCAATTACTTGCTTACTGTCGATTCTTTTCTTTTCTTTGATCTTTGTTGCCGCCTTACCGGTTAATTTTCTCAAGTAATAAAGCTTAGCTCTTCTTACACTTCCTTCTTTTACAACTTCAACTCTGTCAATCTTAGGTGAATTAATGGGGAATATACGTTCAACACCTACACCGTTTGATATTTTTCTTACTCTAAATGTTTTATTAATGCCGCCGCCTTTTATACCCATCACGATTCCCTTGAATTCCTGGGTTCTTTCCTTATTACCTTCTACTACTTTTACGAATACAGAAACAGTATCGCCGGGGTGAAATACCGGCATATCTTCGCGCATCTGTGCCGCCGTAACTAAATTTAATTTATCCATTTTTTCTTGCTCCCTTCCATACGGCTTGTATGGAAATATTTAATTTTTATTTTTTTCTTTTGTTTTATTAAACTTACCGGATGCTTGTGCTTTTCTCCATTGCTCTATTTTAGCATGATTTCCGCTCAGCAATACTTCCGGAACTGAATATCCTTCGTAATCTTCAGGTCTGGTATATTGCGGATGATCAAATCCGACTACACTATCGTCTGACTCTACCTGAAAAGTATCAGTAAAAGCAGATTCACTGTCACCAAGTACTCCCGGTACCAATCTGAGAACTGCATCCATAAAAACCAGAGCAGCAATATCTCCGCAGGAGATGACATACTCTCCGATAGAAATCTCACTTGTTACAAAAGCATCTATAACTCTCTGGTCGATTCCTTTGTAATGTCCGCATAAAAGAATGAAATTTCCCTTTAGTGAATAATTATTAGCAGACTTTTGATTAAAAAGATCACCCTGGGGAGTAAAATGAATGATCCCGTCATAATCTCTTTTAGCTGTAAGTTCTCTGATACATTTAAAAAATGGCTCCGGTTTTAAAACCATCCCAGTACCTCCTCCGTAGGGGAGGTCGTCTATTTGACGGTATGAACCTTCAGCATAGTCCCTAAGATGATGTATCTCAACTTCAGCAAAACCTTTGCTGATTGCTCTGGAAATTAATCCGCTTGTTAAAGAACTTTCTAATATCTTTGGATTTGCACTTATAATATCAAATCTCATTACTAATCAATTAAACCTTCAATTAATTTCACATCTATGCGTTTTTCTTCAATATCGATCTTCATTATAAACTCATCCCGGTAGGGAATAAATACTTCCTTTTTATTTTTCTTTTCTATATTTAAAAGATCATCACTGCCGTAATTCTCAATCGCTTTTACTATACCTATCCTTTTTCCACCTTCATATACTTCACAATCGATAAGCTCATAATAATAATACTCTCCTTCATCTCGTTCTATTCTTTCTCCAATGGGTATAGTTATCAAAAATCCTCTCAATAGATCAGAGTTATTCCTGTCATTAATACCTTCAAGCTTAAGCTTTACGAAATCCCGCGGGATTTCAACATCTTCGATGTAAAACCAATAACTACCGGTATTGTTTTCAAAAAACGAATTTTTCTTTTCTGAGTATAAATGGATTTTTTCTAAATTCAGAAATCTATCGATATAATCAGTTAAGGGTTCTACTTTCAGAAAACCCTTGATTCCAAAACTCTTGTTTACCTTCCCGATTACGATCTCATCTTCAAATACCGGAGTTACACTCATATAATTTGAATAATCTCCTGTATTGTGCTACTACTCTTCGGGCTGATTATCGTCACTGCCTTCTTTGCTTATCTTATCGGGTATCTCTAAAAAAGCTCTTTTTCCCTCCTTTGCTGCAATTGCAGTCAAAAGAGTTCTAATTGCTTTTGCTGTTTTACCTGCTTTCCCGATAACTTTTCCGGTTTCGGGGTCATCAACAAACAGCTTAAAGTTGATTTTGTTGTTCTCCTCGCTCTCTTCCACTCGCACTGCTTCAGGTTTATCTACCAGATGCTTTGCGATAAATTCAATGAATTCCTTCATACCAGTTCCTCCTGGTTGGGATGTTTATATGAATGTTTAAGATTTTATACTTTTACAGTAAACTGCTATTTCGTATTGTATACTGAATCACATTCTCTAAACCCAACTCCTATTATGGAACATAGGATAAATGGCTTAAAATCGAGAAAATCTTACTGATTACTCCTTGGTTTCGCTGTCTTCTGAAGCTTCTTCCTTGGGTTCCTCTTTTGCCTCTTCTTTAACTTCTTCTTTGGCTTCTGTTTCAGTTTCTTCTTTAGGCTCCTCTTTCACCTCAGGAGTTACTTCTTCTTTAGCTTCTTCCTTTACTTCAGGAGCTGCCTCTTCTTTGACTTCTTCTTTTACCTCTGGTGCTGCCTCTTCTGTTGCAGCTGATTCGTCTTTTACTTCTTCCTTAGGTTCTTCTGCAGGTGCTTCAGCAGGTGCTTCAGCAGCAGCCTTTGCTTCTGCTTCTTTCTTAGCTTTGTTCTGCTTTCTTTTTTCTTTTCTTTCGATTTCCTTTATGTGTTTGTCCTGGTTTCTTTCCTTAAACTTTTCTAATTCAGCTTGTATCTCATCGTCACTTTTACCTCTTTTTTCGAGGTTCCATTTATACATTATTCCTTCTCTCTTGAAAAGACTTCTTACAGTTTCAGTGGGTTGTGCACCGGTTTTTAACCAGTACATAACTCTGTCTTCCTTCAGGTCGATCATCATCGGGTTTTGATTCGGATCATAATACCCAACTTGCTCGATAAATCTACCATCTCGGGGGAATCTAACGTCAGCAGCTACAATCTTGTAGATCGGATGTTTCTTCCTTCCTGCTCTCTTTAATCTTAATTTAACCAATTACTTCAAATGCTCCTTTTTAAATTTATTTTGTTTTTTATTTTATTTTAATCTTATTTTTATTTGAACTGATTCATCAAATTGCCTGGCATATTCATTTTCTTCAGTAAACCTTTCATTTTGCCGCTGCTGAACTTTTTCATCATCTTCTGCATGTCTGAGAACTGCTTTATTACTCTGTTCACTTCTTGTATCGAATTTCCACTACCATCTGCGATCCTCCGTCTTCTTGAACCGTTTAAAACATTCGGCTTAACTCTTTCCTCTTCTGTCATCGAGAGGATTATCGCTTCGACTTTTGTAAAGACCTTTTCATCGACTTCCTTCCCCTTTAATGCGTTACCGACACCCGGGATCATCGCAGCAAGGCTCGATACAGAACCCATTTTCTTTATCTGCTTGATCTGTGAAAGAAAATCGTTGAAATCAAATCTATTCTTTCTAAGCTTTTCTTCGAGCTTTTCCGCCTCGGAAGTATCAAAATCCTGCTGAGCTTTCTCAACAAGTGTAACAATATCACCTTTACCGAGTATCCTCGAAGCCATCCTGTCCGGATGAAATTGCTCAAGAGCATCCAGTTTCTCACCAACACCTACGAACTTTATAGGTTTGTTTACGACTGCTCTTATCGATAAAGCAGCACCGCCTCTTGTATCACCATCCAGCTTAGTCAGAACCACACCGTCATATTCGAGCTGGTCATTGAAGGACTTTGCAGTATTGACTGCATCCTGACCTGTCATCGAGTCGACTACAAATAACGTTTCAGCCGGTTTTACGAAGTCTTTGATCTTTTTGACTTCGTTCATCATCTCCTCATCTATCGCAAGACGCCCGGCAGTATCGATTATAAGTGTGTCTTTGGCGTTCTTCCTGGCTGAGGATATTGCTTCCTTGACGATTTTAATTGTGTCCTTATCATCGTCTATCGAAAAGACAGGCACTTCGATCTGCTTACCGAGAACCTTTAACTGGTCTATAGCAGCAGGTCTGTAAACGTCACAGGCTGCAAGCATTGGGTTTCTTCCCTTTGATTTTAAATGTTTTGCTAATTTAGCCGAGAAAGTGGTTTTACCCGAGCCCTGCAAACCAACAATTAAAATCACAGATGGGATGTCATTGGAGAAATTAATATCGGCTTTCTCCGAACCCATAAGTTTTATCAGCTCATCATTTATAATTTTGACAATAAGCTGACCGGGAGTAATGCTTGTAAGCACCTCTTTACCAAGTGAACGCTCTTTTACGTCTTTTATAAAAGAACTTACTACTTTGTAATTAACATCCGCATCAAAAAATACCCGTCGTATCTCTCTCAGCGACTCATCAATATTCTTTTCCGTAATTTTTCCTTGCCCGCGAACCTTTTTTAATACACTCTCGAGCTTATACGACAGATCATCAAACATAAAATGGACGTAATGATTACATTACAGTTTAGTCTGTGAAAATACAAATACTAATGTTTTTTTTCAAGGATATTGCTCTTTACTATTCGCCTGAAAATCTTTGATTTTACACACTTCTGTATTTAAAAAGTCCTTAATTTACAATATTTTCTGTAAAATATCTATTCCTTATGCTGATTTGCGGGATTGATGAGGCGGGAAGAGGGCCATTAGCCGGTCCTGTTGTTGCCTCAGCAGTAATAATTGATGAAAATTGTCTTATTGAGGGGATTACTGACTCCAAATTACTCACGGAAAAGCAGAGAGATGAGTTTTACCAGCAAATACTCGACTCTTGTATCTCCTATTCTGTTAGTATTATCCCCAGCTCAGTGATCGATAAAGTTAATATTCTTAGAGCTACGATGATGGCAATGGAAGAGTCGATTGACCGCCTTTCCAGAAAACCAGACAAATACTTTATTGACGGCAATTATTTCCAGCTGGATAATGGCAGAGAATCGGCATTTAATTTCGAAACAGTAGTTAAAGGTGATTCAAAGGTCTTCGCAATATCCTGTGCTTCGGTCATTGCTAAAGTAACCCGAGACCGGCTGATGCGGGAAATGCATGATAAATACCCTTTGTACAATTTCACAAGTCACAAAGGGTATGCAACTCGTGAACATATTTCTAACATTCGCGAACACGGTTTGTGTGATATTCACCGTACCACTTTCTGCAGGAGGATCTTCGAAGAAAATTACAGATTCGATTTCGATGACTAAATGTGTCTACAAAAACCGGCTTGGCAAAAGAGGGGAGTCGATAGCGGCTGAATATCTAAAAGAGAAAGGATTTGAGCTTGTTAAAAATAACTACAGGTTCGAAAGGGCAGAGATAGATCTGATATGTACCGAAACCGACAAGAACCTGCTAATCTTTGTCGAAGTTAAAACACGGACCAACAAGAAATTTGGTGAACCGGAGGAAAGTGTTACACCGGCTAAAATGGAGCAGATAAAAAAAGCTGCTTATGGTTTTTTATCCGAAAATAGCAAGTACGATGAATTTGATGTCAGGCTCGATGTTGTTACTGTATTCTTTGAAAATCAGGATGCAGTTGTAAATCATATTGAGAATGCTTTCCCGTAAATAGTTAGTAATTGATTATACTTTATGGATTGAATAAATTTTATTCTCTAATCTTCTAAACCCGTTTACGTGGCAGATGACTTAAAAAACAGATCCCAGTTAAATGTAGATAAGGAGTTGATATCCGAGATAGAGGAACTAATAGACTCACGCTCGGATTCTCTACTCAGAAATATTTTAGCCGATCTATATGATTATGATATTGCTGTCCTTATTGATTCTTTGAAGAATGACGAGGATGCCGTATACCTGTTTTCATTGTTGTCACAGGAAACAGCAGGTGAAATAATACTCGAATTACAGGACGACCGCAGGGATGCAATCCTTGAAGATCTAAGCGAAGGTAAGCTTTCGAATCTACTTGTGGAGATGGATTCCGATGATGCAGCTGACCTGGTTGCTGACCTGGATAAGGAAGAACAGGATAAAGTTCTTAAAAACCTGGATACCGTTGGAAAAGAAGATTCTGAGGAAGTCAGGGAGCTTCTCAAATATGACGAAAACTCTGCCGGTGGTATCATGGCCAAGGAGTTTATCGTTGCCAATGAAAATGATACAGTAGCAACTACAATAAAAACCATCCAGGAGAAAGGTGAAGACATCGACCAGTTCTATAACATGTGGGTTGTAGATAATAACAATCATCTTAAAGGAATCATATCACTTAGACGGCTGATTATCTCAATGAAAGAGCCTGACAAGATGATAAAGGAAGTAATGAATCCTGATGTTATATCTGTTGATGCAAATATGGATCAGGAGGAAGTTGCTAAGATATTTATGAACTATGATCTTGTTTCTGTTCCGGTAGTTGATACTTCGGATAGGGTAATTGGAAGGATCACCATCGATGATATTATGGACGTTGTGGAGGAGGAGTATACTGAAGACGTCGCGAAGATGTCAGGTACTGATGCTGAAGAACTTGAACGTAAATCATCTTTTCAAATTGCCAAAATGCGTCTTCCCTGGCTTATGATAGCTCTTGGAGTCGAAATGATTGCTGTATTAGTAATTAAAGCTCATGATAAGATACTTGGTGAGATAATACTTCTGGCTGCATTTATGCCCATTATTAATGCGATTTCAGGCAATTCCGGTCTTCAATCTGCGGCTATTGTTGTAAGGGCTTTGGATACCGGGTATATTACCCTTTCAA
>CALGOI010000342.1 GCA_937959065.1 uncultured Ignavibacteriota bacterium
GAAGTACGAATGCTGAACGTTTGGCGAATCGTATTATTTTTATTCATTGCTTTTACTCTCTATTCATGTTCTTCATCAGACAAGACCGACATAAATACTGACGATCCGGAAAGTGCATTTTACATAGCAAAAGGGAACTACGATAAAAAAGATTATAAGCAAGCAATTCAGGATTTCTCATATATTAAAGTGAGATTCTCAGGCAGCCAGATTGTTGATAAAGCACAGTATTACCTGGCCATGAGCCATTATAAAAGAGAAGAATATATTCTTGCTGCGTACGAGTTCGATAACCTTCTAAAGAATTATCCAACCAGTGAATTTGCAGAACAGGCTAGGTATGATGTCGCTATGTGCTATTATAATCTTTCTCCGGAATACGATCTCGATCAGACATATACGCGGTATGCGATAACTAGTTTCCAGTTGTTTTTGGAGTTATACCCAAACAGTAAACTTGCACCCGAAGCCGAAGCAAAGATATTTGCCCTGAGGAATAAACTTGCGCAGAAATTATACATGAGTGCTGAAGTTTATAAAAAACTCGATGATTATAAGGCAGCAGTTATCTATTATGACCATATATTATCTGATTATTTTGATTCCGATTATGCCGATGATGCATTATATGAAAAAATAGTTATTCTTGCAGATAGAAGACGGATTAGTGAAGCAAAAGCTGAAATAGAAAGATTCGAAGAAAAATTCAGAAGCAGCCCTTATTTCAGCCGGGTTCAGACAATTAAAAACAGAGTACAGTAATAATGGAAGAAAAGGTCAAAACCGTAAAGGCATCGCAGGTGCAGAAGATAGAACTTGTACTTCCAAATGATACGAATATTCTGGGGAATCTTCTTGGTGGTAAGCTCATGCACTGGATTGATATTGCTGCCGCGCTTTCAGCGTCACGGCATTGCAATAGTGTTGCTGTGACAGCAGCGGTTGATGACCTAAACTTTCATCACCCGATTAAACTTGGAGATGTCGTCATATTAAAAGCCTCCGTTAACCGCGCTTTCGGCTCTTCAATGGAAGTTGGCGTCAGAGTTGAAGTAGAGAATTTTATGACCGGAGAGATACTTCACTCAAACAGTGCATATCTTACATTTGTAAGCATTAACAGGGAAACAATGAAACCCCAGAAAGTTCAGCCGATAGTACCAGAGACGGAAGAAGAGAAAAAAAGATTCGAACAGGCATTAAGAAGAAGAGAACAACGACTTAAAGAAATTCACGGTATTGTTCATTAACCTAACAGGATAATGAACCCAATAAATCTAATATGCAATAACCTCTCCCATTCTTTCTACGGGAAAAAGATTTTCAAAGATGTAAACCTTGATCTCACTGCGGGAAATTCTCTTGCTATTACAGGGAAGAATGGCTCTGGAAAGTCTACCCTCCTCAAACTAATCGCTAATTTGATCCGTCCTTCATCAGGGAAAGTGATGATTGCAAAAGACGGAAACAGTATCAATAAAGAAGATCATTTTAGGTATATAGGTATGTCAGCACCATATATCAACCTATATGACGAACTTTCCGGATTGGAGAACCTCGAATTCTTCTCATCTTTGAAAAACTCTCCAATAAATGAGATAGGTGTACTTTTAAAAAATGCCGGAATCTATGACAGCAAAGATAAAATATTAAAAAATTATTCTTCCGGAATGAAACAGCGCTTGAAGCTGTGTTTCTCACTCCTTGGCTCGCCTGATATTCTCCTGCTGGATGAACCGGCTACAAATCTAGATTCAGAGGGAACTGCATTCGTTAAAAACATGGCTGATGAGCAAAAGGAAAAAGGGATTCTCATTATTGCAACAAATGACCCCGCTGAAGTAGAGCTTTGTGCTTCGAATATCAATATAGAGGATTATAAATAATGGATATGTTCAGATCATCGATATTAGTTTTTAAGAAAGACCTTCGTTCTGAACTTAGAATGAGGTACGTGATTAATTCGTTGATTATGTTCGTACTTGTAGCAATTTCCATTATCAGGTTCGCCGTTGGAGATGAAAAGATAGAAAAGGAGATCCAGGCAGGGCTGCTGTGGGTTGTTATATTCTTTACTTCAGCCGGTGGTCTCGCCCGTACTTTCGTTAAAGAAGAAGAGAAAGAGACCTCGTTCGCATTAAAACTAACTACTGATCCTGCAAGTATTTACATCGGGAAATTGTTCTATAATTATTTTCTCAGCTTTACTGTTAATCTTCTGATACTCGTTCTATTCATTGCGGTGATGGATTACCAGATATTAAATTTTTTTCTTTTCCTTTTGATACTTGTGCTTGGTAATATAGGATTAGTTGCCTCTTCAACTATTATCGCTGCAATTATTTCTAAAGCTGATTCAAAAGGAACTCTTTATCCGGTCCTTTCATTTCCAATATTATTACCGCTTTTATTATCAGTCATAAACGCCACAAAGCTTGCCAGTTATGGAGTCTCCTTTGTCGAGGTGTGGGATGAGATTGTGATACTTATTTCGTATTCAATAGTGGTTTTAACGGCTTCGCTCATGTTATTTAATTTTATCTGGGAAGATTAGGTATTACGGTTTGTGTTTCATATTTTTTAAAAGTCAGGTAAATTTATTTAATAAAAAGGATAATATATTGAGATTAACAAACTATGTAGTTACAATACTAGTTGCACTTATTTTGGTATCGTGCGATACTATGGAAGAGAAGAAAGAAACTTCCGAACAAACACCGGGTAATTCTACGGGTAATATCGATAACCCGCATAATTTCTCTGTGAATGAAACTGGCGATGCCGACGCTGAAAGATTAATGAAAGAGGCTATGTCCAGCTATGAATCATATAAAGGCAATACATCTGAAGAAACAAAAGAAGTAGCAATAAAAAAGAATATGGAAGCAGCAATGTATCTGATGTATGATGCTCAGCTTCCACCAAAAGACAAATATAAGCCTGCGCTAAAGCATTTCAGAATTGTGTTAAAGCTTGACCCTAACCACGAAGAAGCAAAGGTAAACATGGATAAGATAGTGGAGATTTACGAACAGATGGGTAAACCTGTCCCGGAAACAGAAATATAAATTATGAATATTTTTTTCAGGATAATTGTTTTTGTGTTTATAACCGGTGTAATTATCGCCGGTATTTTAGTGGATATTCCATACATCCCTGCATTAAAAGACACAGCAAGAGTTCTTTATTTCCATGTACCTATGTCCTGGATAGGTGTAGTCGCATTCTTAATGTCGATGATATATGGTGTTAAATATCTTCGAACCAGCGAAATGGAAAATGACATTAAATCAGTTTCAGCTGCACAGATGGGATTTATATTCTGCATCCTTGCAACTGTAACCGGGGCTGTTTGGGCTAAATTTGCTTGGGGTGCTTTCTGGAATTGGGATCCTCGCCAAACATCGATTTTTATTTTGCTGCTTATTTACGGAGCTTATTTTGCGTTGCGCTCATCAATAGATTCACCTGAAAGAAAAGCCAGACTATCTTCTGTATATGCGATACTGGCATTCGTAACTGTTCCTTTTTTTGTTTTTTTAATGCTTAAGTTAGTAGATTCTTTTTATATGTATCTTATTATAGTTTCATAGATTAATATTATATTGAATAGAATTATATTGTCA
>CALGOI010000343.1 GCA_937959065.1 uncultured Ignavibacteriota bacterium
CTCTCTCATATTTACTTGAGCTTGCTTACGCAATGAGCTCTATGAGATGACTTGCAACGATATTCCTGCTGCCATCCAATAAGAAGACTCTGTAAATACCGGGAGTATCAAATTGCATATCACTTGTTTCATTTCTTGAAAAATAGATATACTTCATATCCGGCTCTACAACATAATCAAATGCTTTGTAATATTCAAATTTCTTTTCAGATGGATTCCACTTGTCAAACTGGATTTGTACATCGCTGAGGCCTAATGCATAATTGCACTTTACCATCACTGTAAGATAACCTATTGTAAATCTATCACTGATACCGATCTCTCCTACACCCGGATCATACTTTTCACAAAAATAAAGTACCGGACCATTTTGTGCATGGGAGTCCTGGCTTACTCCAAAAAACGAAACTGCCATAAAAACTGCGAAGATGAAAAACATTTTTTTCATTTTAATCTCCTCTTTGATAATTGATTATTCGAAAAAACTCTCTCTTACCCGTTGCCGGATAACTTTTAGATATACCTTGCCAACGGGATTTATGTTCCCAAAAAAGGTTAAATGCTTTAAAAATCTATAATTTTACCTGTAATTAATGGTCACTTCACCTGAACAAATAGGTGTGCCGTCACTCTTTAATAAAGTAAGCTTATAATCTCCATCTTTATAGAAAGTTACTTCATCGAAGTGAATATAGTCCCAATCAGGCTGAACATCAAAGGGAAGTGTTTCAACAATCTTTTCCTTTGATCCTTCATATCTCACTATCCTGAGTTCAACCTTACCAGTACCAACTGTGGCTTTTGCAGGTCTTAATTCTACCATCACAACTAAATAACCCCCTCTTCTTTGAATTGTAAACACATCTGACACACCCACTTCCCTTCCTGATTCAGTATATTCATCACAAAAATACAGTTTAGCCCCACTGTAATTTCCTGAAGATTTTCTTTCATCGTTGGTTGTGGTTTCTTTTGTTGTTTCTTTTGTTGTTTCGGTTGTTGTTTCCTTTTTTGTGTCTTCTTTCTTATCGCTTGTATCTTCTTCATCCTTCTTGTTACAAGCAAAGACAACAGCCAGACAAACAAAAATTGCAAGCAAAAAGCCGAGCTGGTTTTTGAATTTTGACATAATACACTCTTTTGATTTAGAATTTTACAAAAATTAACTTAATCAGTATTTTTATTCAAGTAACAAAATCCAATGAAATATCCGTGGATTTAACGGAATGTGTGAGTGAGCCCATCGAAATGTAATCTATTCCCTTTATACCACGATATTTTGATATGTTTCCGGAGTGTACCCCGCCCGATATTTCTATCTCAAAACAGGGTTTATTAAGTTCAATCGCCTTTTTTACATTAGGAATAGTGAAATTATCCAGCATCACCCTATCTATGAAGCTTTTTCCATGCTCGGCAAGATATCTGAACTCCTTGATGTTTTTTACTTCGACCTCAATCTTGAGTTCCGTCTTTTTCCTTATTTTTTTGATTTTTTCTAAGGTTTCCTCCAATCCGCCGTTTGCCTCGATATGATTATCCTTAACTAAAATCATATCATATAAACCTATTCTGTGATTCTTACCCCCCCCTATTCTTACTGCTAATTTCTCAAATAATCGCATATTCGGGGTAGTTTTACGGGTATCTGTTACCTTGATATTCCTATCACCGAGAGCTTTAACTGCATTTGAAGTTTGTGTTGCCACACCACACATCCGCTGAAAAATATTCAAAGCAACTCTCTCACCCTTCAAAATACTCCTGCTCCTTCCTTCAACACTCCCAATTACTTTACCTTTCTTTATATGCTCCCCGTCCTTTACTACAAACCTTACTTTTACCGAAGAGTCAATTACGCCAAAAACCATCTCGAATATCTTAGTCCCTGCGAGAACACAGTCCTCCTTCACCAATATATCCGCCTTCGACTTTCCCTCCTTTGTAATAAAATTATCGCTCGTTACATCACCTGTACCGATATCCTCCCTTAGAGCGGATCTAACTATCCTTTTAGCGCGGGAGAAATCAAAATTTTTGTAATAATCCAAAATTTAACTATTTAAATTTTACTTTAATTATCTCAATTAATTTCTCCGGTGGTCTTATTGGTTTCATCTTCTCCGCGTTAACAAAAGAATGTATTGTATAACCCTTAACTACAACCCTTTCCCCTACCAGTACCTCGTAATCTATTTTAATTCTCACTGTAGGTATATCTTTGAGTGAACTCCTTACCGTCAGCACATCATCATAAACTGCACCTGAATAATATTTGCAATGTGATTCTATTACAGGTAGTCCAATATTCTCTTTCTCCATCTCTGTATATGGATATCCCAGCTGCCTCAGCATATCATTTCTTCCTGCTTCGAAGTACTCATAAAATCTGCCGTTATTTACTACACCCATCTTGTCTGTATGAGCATACAATACCCTTTGTTCTATTTCTGTTGTTATCATTCTTTGTCGGGATTTTCCGGATTATCCGGGAAAATCTTCCCCGGGTTTAAAATGTTCTTCGGATCAAAAACGGCCTTAATGTTCCGCATTAAGCCAAGTTCTCCCTCGCCTAATGCAATTCCTAAGTAATTCTTTTGCGAATACCCTATCCCATGCTCACCTGATATCATACCTCCAAGACTGACAGTTAATTTAAATATCTCTCTTATCGCCTTATCAAGATTTCTTTCCCAAGCGGGATTATCTTCCGTGCCCTTCAATATATTTACGTGCACATTCCCATCACCTGCATGACCGTATGATATTGCTGTGATACAATACTTTTCAGTTATTTCTTTTACACATTTATTAAACTGTGGTATTATTGTTTTGGGTAGAAGGGTATT
>CALGOI010000344.1 GCA_937959065.1 uncultured Ignavibacteriota bacterium
CAGATATCATGTACTCATCTTTCTGCACGAGTGTTGGAATTATTCCCTGCGCCGTCTGGTATCCTGTAGAAAATAATAAAACACTCTCTTTTTGTAAGTAATCTGCAAGTTTCTCTTCGAGTTTAATGTGAAGATCCAAAGTACCGGTAAGGTACCTTGAGCCGGAACATCCTGTTCCGTAATCATTAACGGCTTTAATTGCAGCTTCTTTTACTTTGGGATGAGTGGTAAGTCCTAGATAATTATTCGATCCTGCCATTATAATATCTCTTCCTTCAATCCTGACTACGGGTCCTTCGTTAGCTTCAATCGCTCTGAAATAAGGGTAAAATCCCGCAGCTTTCACTTCATCGGCTCGTTTAAAATTATAGGCTTTTTGGAATAGATCCATATAGTAATGTTAAATAATTGTTATCCTAATGTTATGAAAAATTTTAAAATAGAAAATAGCGAATATAATTTTTAACTTCTATCCTTAAAATAATCAAAATCTAAGGTCGAATCTATGAAAGCATTTGTGACCGGGGCAACCGGTTTTGTCGGCAGCCACCTGGTCGATAGGCTTATTGAGAAAGGAATTGAGCCATACTGTCTTAAGAGGAAAACCTCAAATACCCGATGGTTAGACGGGAAACCGGTAAAATATGTCGATGGGGACTTATTCTCCAATGAGGCACTCGAGAAGGTAATAAAGGACATGGATTTTGTATTTCATGTCGCAGGTGTTGTAAAATCAAAGAATAAGGAAGGGTACGTTAAGGGGAATCACTTAGCTACGAAGAACCTGCTGGAAATTACTAAGAAGGTAAATCCCGGGATAAAAAAATTCGTGCATATTTCTTCGCTGGCAGTATGCGGACCTACACCGAAAGGTGTAGCGATAGACGAGACCTACGAACCGAAACCAATGACTACCTATGCCGTGACTAAACTAGAAGCGGAGAAAGAGGTAATGAAACATAAAGATGAAATGAACGTGACCATCATTCGTCCACCGGCAGTTTACGGACCAAGGGACACGGAGATATTGATATATTTTCAGACATTTCAAAAAGGGTTAAACAGTTTGATTGGATTTGGAGAAAAATATCTCACTCTTTCATATGTAAAAGAACTTTCCGAGGGAATTATGCTTGCAGCCGAGAAAGATGCATCTAACGGACAGATCTATTTCATAGGGTCAGATAATGCTTATAACTGGGATGAAATAGGACAGATTACATCAACAATACTTAATAAAAAATCTTTGAAATTACGAATTCCGCATTTCTTTGTTTTTAGTGTAGGATATATGGCTGAATACTTTGGTAAAATTGCAAACAAAGCAGTGACATTGAATGTGGAAAAAGTGAAGGACATTACTGCGTCGGCATGGGTTTGTTCAAGTGAAAAAGCTAAAAGAGAATTAGGTTATAACCCCACAATATCTCTCGAAGATGGTTTCAGGGAGACAGCTGAATGGTATAAAAAAGAAGGATGGCTTAAATAGTGAAAGAATATCTAGTTGATATAGTAAACAAAGCCGTAAATAAACTCGGTGCGGAAGCAAAGAACATCGAGATTACAGTACCGAGGGAAGAGAAATTCGGTGACTTTACCACCAATGTAGCTCTCACACTTGCTAAGGAATTACAAAAGAAGCCGAGAGAAATAGCCGAAGACATTATTGCAAACCTGAATTATGATAACAGAATTGAAAAAACGGAAATAGCCGGAGCGGGGTTCATTAATTTCTTTGTGAATAATGATGTGTATAAAGAGATACTCCCGGAAATCCTTACCTCAAAAGACAGTTACGGCAAGTCAGACGCGCAAAAAGGTCAACGCGCTAATCTCGAATGGGTCAGTGCTAATCCTACGGGTAATCTTCACGCCGGGCACGGCAGACAGGTATCACTGGGCAAAGCCATCGCTACTTTGCTCGAATGGGTTGGCTATGATGTAACGAGAGAATACTACTACAATGACGCCGGTACTCAAATGGATAATCTGGCTAAGTCAGTTCACGCAAGATACATGCAGATGTTCGATGAGAACTTCCCTTTCCCTGAAGACGGGTATCACGGAGATTATATTAAAGACATAGCAAAGAAGATCTTTGACGAGAAGGGCGACTCATTAAAAGACTCGAACGATCTTGATTACTTCAAAAAAGCAGGTGAAGAGTATAACTTCAATTCAATCAAGAATACACTGGATAAGCTGGGTATAAAGCACGATGTATTTTACAATGAGACCTCACTGTATAAAGACGGTAAGATAAAAGAGCTGCTGGAAGAGTTCAAAGCCAATGGACAGTCCTACGAAAATGAGGGTGCTGTCTGGTTAAAGATGGATGAGAGTGAGGGATTTGATAAGGATAAGGTTATAGTGAAGTCATCGGGAGAGCCGACGTACAGGCTGCCCGATATGGCTTATCACATTGATAAGATAAAGCGTGGATACGACCTGATAATCGATATATTCGGGGCGGATCATGGTGATACATATAAGGAAGTGCTTTACGGGGTCAGGAAAGCGGGTTACGATACTTCGAATATCAAAGTCATCATTCACCAGATGGTGACCTTCAAAAAAGGCACGGAATCGGTGAAAATGAGCAAAAGGAGCGGTGAATCATATAATTTAGATGATCTAATGGAGGATGTCGGAGTGGATGCCACTCAGTTCTTTTTTGTAATGCGGGGAGCGAATACTCACCTGGATTTCGATCTGGAGCTGGCAAAAGAGCAGTCTGATAAGAATCCCGTATATTATTTACAGTATGCACACGCCAGGATTTGCGGTATACTGCGAAATGCTGACGATAACTTACCTGAGTATAAGGATATTAAACCGGGTGATATAAACCTAGACTTAATACAAACACCGGAAGAGTTAAAATTATTAAAGACGTTATCACAATTTCCGGCAGTAGTTTCAAGTTCAGCTGAAACATTTGAGCCGCATAAGATAATAACTTATCTTAATGAGGTCGCATCATGCTTCCATTCGTTTTATCATCACGATAGGGTTTTAAATTTAGAAGAAAAAAATGTATCTTTGTTGCGCCTGCAAATAATACTAGCAGCTCAGCAGGTACTTAAAAACGGATTTAAAATAATCGGCATATCAGCGCCGGAAAGGATGTAACAAAGGAAAAAATAAATGAAGAAATTAGTTTTAGTATGTTTCGTATTATTAGCAACAGTCTCATTTGTAAATGCAAACGTTACCGGTGACAACCCTCCAAAAGTCACAAATCTTAACACCATCATCAACAAGATCACTTATCCTGAAACAGCGGTTAAAGAATCGATACAAGGGCAGGTAGTTGCGAAAGTCCTTGTGAACGAGAACGGTGTTGTGGAAGAAATTTCAAGAAGAGACTTTAAAGGGAAAGAAGTATTATTCGACGAAGTAGAAAAAGCTGTCTGGAGCCTGGAATTCGAACCGGCTATGGAAAACGGAAACCCGGTTAAAAGCTGGGTAGAAATACCATTCAACTTCAAACTACCGAAGAAAAACCCAATGAAAAAGTAGTATAACTGGCAAATAGGTTTAATACAAAATCCCACCAAAAACGGTGGGATTTTTTTATTTGTAAAATAGATAAGACCCCATCCATTAACGGATGGAGTCTTTCGAGAAAGGATAAAGA
>CALGOI010000345.1 GCA_937959065.1 uncultured Ignavibacteriota bacterium
CCATGCTTGTACGATTCGATAAAGCGGCGGTTATGTGTCAGCTCGAAGAAGGGCTCTATAATTATTTGAAGTATCCTGTGAAACAGGTGATTGTTTCAATACCTGTTACAATGGATGATGGGCGTCTTGAAGTTTTTGAAGGCTACAGAGTAATTCACGATAATATCTTAGGTCCATCGAAAGGCGGGATCAGGTATGCCCCTGATGTGGATATACACGAAGTTAAAGCGCTCTCGTCATGGATGACGTGGAAATGCGCGATTGCTAACCTTCCATTCGGAGGAGCAAAAGGTGCAGTTAAATGCGACCCAAGCCAGCTCTCCATGCTTGAATTAGAAAAAATAACCAGACGTTATACCGCTAATATGCTCGAGATATTCGGGCCTGATACTGACATACCTGCCCCGGATATGAACACCAATGAACAGGTCATGGCATGGATTATGGATACTTACAGTATGCACAAAAGAAGGACAGTAACCAGTGTCGTTACAGGTAAGCCGACCATAATTGGCGGTTCTCTCGGAAGACGTGAAGCAACGGGACGAGGTGTGATGATTGCAACTCTGGCGGCTCTTAAAAAATTGAATGTAAATCCTGAAGATACTACATGTGCAATTCAGGGATTCGGAAACGTTGGCTCTATCAGCGCTTATCTTCTTAAAGAAAAAGGCGTTAAGATCGTTGCCGTGAGTGATATTTCGGGTGGTTATTATAATCCTGAAGGTATTGATATTGATAAGGCCATTGCTCATTGTGCTGAGAACAAGGTATTAGCCGGAAGCAATATCGGTGATTCTATATCCAATGAGGAACTGCTTGAGCTTAATGTCGATATTCTGATCCCTGCTGCAAGCGGTGATCAGATCACGGCCGATAACGCTGACAACATTAAAGCTAAATTAATTGTCGAAGGTGCTAACGGACCGACTACCCCGGATGCTGATTCTATACTTGAAAGTAAAGGAGTACTTGTAATTCCGGATATCTTGGCTAATTCTGGGGGTGTGATAGTATCATATTTTGAGTGGGTTCAGGATAAACAGGCTTACTTCTGGACCGAAAATGAAGTAAATACAAGGTTAAACAGAATGATGACGGAAGCTTTTGATAAGGTGTATTCTACTTCTGAAGCGTTTAATACTACATTGAGGATCGCCTCTTATATTTATGCGATTCAAAAAGTTTCATCTGTACTGAAACTAAGAGGCATATACGGATAGTATAACTTTTAGCGAAAGACCGGTTTATGAAATGAGATTATTTTCAGCAATAGCAGGAATTATTGTAATAAATTTAATTCATCCGTTCTTTGTGTTTTCGCAGAGTAATAATACCCCGGTTAGAAACCTGGAAATTTTTGACCGAATTGTCGATAGCAGTTTTAATGAGCTTGAAGACAGACTGGTACTTGCAGGGCGTGAAAAGATATATGCGCTTAAGATCGATGATGCGAATGATATGGATGATTATATTATCGAGAAACTCCGCAGGAAAATATCCAGGTTTAATGTAATTTATGAAACCAGTTATGATTCTGTATTTGCTGATATCAAAATCGATAGTGTGTTACTGAAGACCGTATATAACAAAATCAGTACGCGCAACGTACTAGGTGATAAGATGCTCGATCGTGAAATCGCCGTTCAGTACCATATTTCGTTGATAGAGAGAGAAAACGGCAATGTTTTATACGAGGAAAACTTCGATGAGACCTTTTCGGATTCATTCCGGCTCGAGGGTTGAAACCGTGGGGTATAGATTTTTAAAATCAGATATTCCACGTGAAGGATTTCTTAGTAAGTACTTGCTCCCTACAGTCTTACTAGCGGTTTCTGTGGTAACAATAGTTTTATTTTTTGTAATTAGAAGTGATTAGAATTTTAACTAAATAACCCGATAATTTGATAATCAGACATAATCATGGAGTACGAATGCTGAAC
>CALGOI010000346.1 GCA_937959065.1 uncultured Ignavibacteriota bacterium
TTTGAATGAGTCGGCACTGGGATTATCGGGGGGACAGCAGCAGCGATTATGTATAGCCAGGGCACTTGCTGTAAACCCTGAAATAATCCTAATGGATGAACCGGCAAGCGCGCTGGATCCGATATCTACCAATAAAATAGAAGAGTTAATATTTGAATTGAAAAAGAATATTACCATAGTTATTGTAACACATAACATGCAGCAGGCATCGAGGGTAAGTGACAATTGCGCATTTTTCCTGAATGGAGAAATGATAGAGTATGATTCGACAAAAAATATGTTCACCAAACCTGCTGATGAAAGAACACAAAATTACATTACCGGTAAGTTCGGATAAACCAGATAAAAAAGCAGAATGTATCAATATTTAGAAGAAGAATTAGATCAGTTAAAGGCCAGGATCATCAAGATGGGAAGTCTTGTAGAGGAGCAGATTTCGCTTGCACTAAAGGGACTATTCGAAGGTGACGTGAGTGTAGTATCTAAGGTGGAAGAGGGTGATGAGCAGGTCGATAAATTCGATCTAAAGATTGATAAACACTGCCAGAGGATATTTGCACTTACACAGCCGGTAGCTGTTGACCTCCGACTTATAATGACCGCCTTAAAGATAAACAATGACCTGGAAAGAATGGGTGACATTGCAGTTAACATAGCCCGAAGAATCGAACCTCTTAAGGATCATACAGATATACTTTTAGAGTTTAAAGCTGATGAAATGGCGGCAGCAGTGCAGAAAATAGTCAAGGGCAGTATTGATTCATTCGTAAATATTGATGCAGACCTTGCTATAGAGATCATAAGACTTGATGATATAGTAGATGAAATGGAGCATACAATTTTCAGAGAAATGTTAACCAAAATGAGAAAGGACAAGGATCTCATCGAACCGGGATCATATGTACTAACCCTTATAAAGAACCTCGAGAGACTTGCCGACCATGCTACCAATATAGCGGAAGATGTTATATTCCTTACAGATGCTAAATTCGTTCGCCACAAGAGCATAGAAAAGATAGCTGAAAAGCACAGGGAATTAGAAGATGATAAACTCGATAATGATGATGTGCTGGATGAAGCTCCTGATAATTAATAATCTGCATTAACTTTTCAATTTCTATTAAAACATTTATTAATTAGTATTGCAGGGTGGCGAGATACCTTGTAATATTCTTCATTTTACTCACTAATACGGTTTTTTCACAAACCGGGGATACTGTTCGCACTCCCCCGCCCCCTCCTCTTCCAAAAGATACAATTCCTACGGCACCATTCGATACGAATTTAATACGAAATTCATTCAGGATGTCCAGTACTTCAGAGACTTATGGAATCGGTACGTGGATATGGAATGACAGGAGAAATCTCGGTGAGATACTAAATGAAAGACCGGGGTACCTGGTAAATTTTATGTTTAATGGTGGAAGAAATACAATAAATTTTAACACTCTCGATGAGAAAAACATCGGGATATTTAAAGACGGGATACAGATAAATGATAACTTATTCGGCGGGTTTGATATCGAAAATATTTCAGTTAATGAAATCGATACAATCGAAGAGATATCGAGTGTATCTTCTTTTTTATACGGGATAAATACACAGACAAAGTCAATTAATGTAATAACGAAAGATGTATTCCAGCCGCAATTATTTTCGCAATTAAGATTTTCCCAGGACAGGTACGGTTCGGAGTACGCGGATGTTTATTTCAGCCAGTCTTTGTCGAGGAAGTTCAACTGGCAAATAGGCGCTACGAAGCATTCGATTGACGGCAGGTACACGAATTCGGATTTTGATGTCTGGCGAGGCAGGGGCAGGATAAACTGGTTCATCTCGCCAAAAGCCAATGTAAGATTGAATTTAAACTATGCAAGTATACAGCGGGGACTTAACGAAGGTTTAATTTATTCGACTCAGGATACACTGGAGAATGGAGAAATAGCGCAGGTAGAAAATTCAGATTCTTATGAAAAGCTGACTAATTATTTCTATGATCTGTCCTTTACGGGAAGATTCTTAAGGGACAGGAACTCACTGACAAAAATAAAGTTGTATTCGCAGAACTCTCTCAGAGAGTACAGGGATGAGGAGAACAGAACGAATTCGAATGGGATTTATTTTAACAAGAATTTTCATGTGGTGCAATATGGAGCAGATGTTAAGCAGAATTTTGGTTTCAAAATCAATAATGACATAAAGGCCGGCTTGCTAATAGGAGG
>CALGOI010000347.1 GCA_937959065.1 uncultured Ignavibacteriota bacterium
GAAAATTTAGATCAAAACGCTAACCCGGAATTTGAACAACAAACAAGTACCGGTTATTTTGAACCTAGCGATATAGAAAATAAAATCGCTAATCTAAGAGAAGCTGATACCGAGCTGTCTGAAATAAGAAATTTTATTATTGATAAAAAGATCAGACAAATCGAAAACGAAGGGTTTTCAACTTTGTTTAAAGCAGCGTTACCATCTTTTATTCTTTTAATCTTTTCATTCTTTATTGACATTGCATATGTACCTTTTTTAGGAAAAGTTGCAAATAACTTTGCAGCTATGCTTTTCCCCGGTACTGAAGTGTTAAACCAGGGTGTAGAACCAATCCAATTTTGGTGGCTCCCGGTTGTAACATATTTAATTTTTATTTTCTGTGCTTTCCTTTCAAATAATTCATTAAAAAAAGAAATTGCCTTGAGGGGAGTTTCCGAAGGTAGTATTTCAAGAATTATTGATAGATATAGCGGTATTGTTGATGCTATTGGCACAGCCTTACCTTTACTTGGTGCAGCTATTCTTCTTGTATCCATCAAAGAAGGTCCAACTATATTCTTAGGGTTCTCAGTACCATTTGAAGTAAAAGCTATTGTTGTTCTTGCTATGGGTAAGTTGTTTGACTCAGTTTTCAGTGCACAAGCATTGAAGTACCAGGAAATAGCCGTAGAGATTAACAAAATCGAAGACGAATATTACTTTGAAAAAGAAGAAAAAACCAGAATTGCTACTCTTAATGAATTAAGAGAACTGCGTGAGACATCCGGCATGAGTAATGGAAGTGCTGCTCACAAGATTCCACAAATAACACGTGAGCAATTAGAAGAGATCAGATCTGTTGTAAAAAGCACATCTGAAGTTAATGACCAGTTTGCCAAAAATATTGCAAATCTTAATGCCACAGTTTCTCAGCTTAATAAAGTATCAATTGTTGACCCGCAGACAATGAGTAATCTTGGTGCAATTGGAGAAAGTATGACCAAAATAACTGGAGTAATACAGCAATCTTCTGAATACTCTGAAAAATTACAAACAAACATGAATTCGGTTAAGACAATAGTATCTGAAATAAATAATATTAATCTGCCTGATGAGAAAGTACTCAAAGAACTGCAAATTACTGCTCATTTCTTAAGTGAAACTATGAATAATATGAAAGATTCTACAGCAACTAAGAGTCTTGAAAACCTTGTTTATTTGGCAGGAAAAAGGTAAAGAATTAATAAACTTTAAATTATTTAGAAATGTCAGCAACAGAAAAAGGCGGAAGCAGGGACGTAAAATTCGTAATATATCAGGTACTGTATATATTCGTGGTCTGCGTGGTAGCTTTGAAAGGTGCGAGTCTTGACCTAAGTGAAGTTATCAAAAAGGAAAACGTTGTAGAGAAAGAATACGCCGACTCGTTAAAAAGCTTTATCGACTCCTTGTTAGCACTTGGACTTGTACCGGAGATTAACTTTGACACTACTAAAAAATTCTCAAATCCTGAAGAGCTAAAGAAACAGTTACAGGATATGCAACAGCAATTGGTGGTTTTTAAACAAAATAATCCGACTCTAACAGTTAATACAACCTCCCCCAATATAAATGTGACTCAAACAAATCCGGAGATCCAGCAAAAAGAACAAAACCCTGAACTTGAAACAGACATTAAAGAAGTTCAGCCTTTACAGGTTCAGCAGCTTACACAATTCACTCAAAACTCTGTACAAAACAGAGGAAATTTACCTTTACAAATTATTGGTAGTGATGGTAAAACTCTTGCCAATATTCCTCCGGGTGGTAGTCAGTCATTTACAATGGGTGGTCAATCAAGTGTTACCTTTAAACAGGGTGAACAAAGTAAAACAGTAAGTACTAAAGAAAATCAAAAACCCAGCATTAAGCTGACCAGACTTGTACCTGCAGGTGAAGATGTGTCTGTAAGAAGACTCCAAAGCACAACAGGGTATAGGATAGAGATCAATGATGATTTCCCGGGTCAGTTAGATGTTAATTTTTCGGGTCCTGTTACAGTAAAACAGGCAGGTGAATTAACCTATGATATTACATTAAACTTCCTGAGATCGCAGTCTCAATTTGAGAACTACACAGATGGAAAAGATTCACCTTATACTGTAGGATTTCAAATCTCTGTCAAAGATAAAATCGCCGGACATAGTTTAACACAATCAGGGATTTTCCAGTTCGGTGAATGGTAATATCAACTAAGGAGAAATAAACTTATTAACCATACTGAAAATGAAAATGTTTAAAAAAATTACTTTTACTCTTACATTCTTCATCAT
This sequence comes from uncultured Ignavibacteriota bacterium, assembly GCA_937959065.1. GTDB lineage: Bacteria > Bacteroidota > Ignavibacteria > Tepidaquicellales > Tepidaquicellaceae > JAEYVS01. The sequence goes on from CALGOI010000347.1 coordinate 2,295, forward strand.
GCTGTTTGCTACTTTCTCAGCAGTCAACTCATTGTATGCACAGTCTGAGAGGGATGACGATCCTAGGACCTGGAAATATTTCAGGATCTTCGCAAGAGCCCAAGATGATAGTGTATTTCTTAAACTTCAGGACGACCTTTTAATTGACCCAAAATTGGAAAGTTATGTTATAACAGTTAACATCTCCGATCCCGAACCTTTAAACCAGTACATTGTACTGGGTGATGAAGCATCTCCTGATGCTCAACGGTTTGCTTGGTCTCAGCTTTCTGAAGATAATCAAAATTCACTTATTGCATGGACGGGAACAAATAAAGAAAACCTCAATCTTAAGAAACTTAACTACGCGTCTGTATTTACTGATGTTATTTCTAAGATCAGAGTTAAGGAATTGATTGCACCGCCTCAAAAATACAGAGAGATTAAGAATACAACTTCATATATAAATCCTTATCTTCAGATTTTTGGTGGTGACCCTGTGGGTATTCCTCTAAAAGGTTCATTCGGATTCTCGTTCTCTCAGGGTACTCCATATTCCGGTCCCTTAGAAAGTGAAGTTGTTTCAGCAAGATTCCATTTATTGGGAGCTTCAGTTGGAGTAAATACAAGAATTAAAGAGTTTACAAGAGCAAGAGAATCAAGAGATTCTGTTTCTGAAACAGGCTCAAATTCCGTTAGCTTTGCGAATTACAATAATATGTTCTATCCAAACCTTGGACTGGATTTCTCATACATAATTCCATTCGGTAATTTCTTCGAGGTCGGTTTTTACACTACACTTGATACAGGTAAATACGATCCTCCGATACAGGTCATTAACGAAGAAAGTTTAGCTTCAGGGGATACTACTTACATGCCAAATCTTGTTGTAAATGGAAGCTATTTCAACTGGGAATTCAGATATCCTTTCAGAACTTTTGGTTCTACAAGAGCTAAAGTCTATGTTGCAAGATATCTGGGAGAAACTCATGTTGGTTATTCAGGTAGAGAACTTCGACTTGCAGGTTCTATTTTTGATTTAAGGATGGATTTTCTTGTTGCAGGTGAAAGAAATTTTCAAATATTATTCGAAACTTTAATATCAGGTATTGGTGAAGGATTCTCATTTACTGGTTTCGCTTTCGGGCCTTCTATTAGATTAGGCACAACAAGTAGCGGTAGTTTTGGGGCACTTACTATTCTTGCAAATGCGAGATTCAAAGTGGGTGACTTCTTCGACGAAAAGTAAAATTATTAATACAACATATTTAATGAAAAACCGGGTAAAACCCGGTTTTTTTATTTTCAAAACAATATTATTTTATTCTAAGATGTCCTGACCAATCTCGCTCCAAATGAACCATCAATTCCATGTATATGCGGAAAAGTTTCTATGAACCCATTCTTATTTACAACTTTTTCAGTTACATAATTTGATGCATTTTCCACTTTGAATTCAGGGTGTCTGGATAGAAAATCTTTTATAATTTCTGTATTCTCTTCCTCTTCTGTAGTACATGTACTGTATACTATTACTCCATTTGGCTTTAGATACTTCACAGAGTTGTCGAGAATTTCAGTTTGTAAAATTGAAAGCTTTTTTATATCATATAATTTCATTTTCTATTTAATATTTGTTTTCTTAGATAAAAGCCCTAACCCGGAACAAGGAACATCAAGTAAAATTTTGTCAAACTTTCCAATCAAATCTTCATTTAAGGCTGATGATTCAGGATTATTAATATCGTCATGTAGTGTCTCAGTATTAGTAATTTCCAGTCTTTTTAAATTTTCCTCCATTCTCTCAACTCTTGATAAATACTTATCAAGTGCAAGAATCTTGCCTTTGTTATTCATTAGCTCTGCAATCTGCGATGTCTTACCTCCCGGGGCTGCACATGCATCAAGTATGAATTCATCTTCTTTAGGATCTAAAAGATATGCCATAAATCCTGCGCTTACGTCTTGCACTGAAAAATATCCCTTTTTAAAAAATTCATCAGCGTAAATCTTTGACATTATCTTAATACTCATAAAATTATCCAGATAATCAGATACACGGAAATTGATCTTGCGTGACTTTAAGTGTTCAACAAGTTCATCAGGAGTAATCTTTAATCTATTTGCCCTGAGACTAAGAAACGGCCTTCGGTTATTTGCCTCACATAATTTTTCGGTTTCATCAAATCCAAACCGGGTTATCCATCTTCTTACCATCCAGTTGGGATGGGATTGGATTATACCCAAATAGTTCACTTCATCAATCTCTCTTGTTGGCCATACCAGGTTATCCAAAGTTCGTATAATAGTTCTTAATAACCCATTAACAACAGCTGCATGCTTATCTCCGTGTATTTTTTTTATAAATTCCACTGCTTCGTTTACAGCAGCTGAATAGGGTATCTTATTTAAAAAAAGTATCTGATATAACGCAACCCTTAACGCGTTTTTTACCTCAGGCAGGCACTTTTCATATTGACCACGATAAAACCCGTTTAAAAACCAATCTAAACGCCTTTTCCATCGAATAACACCATGTGACATCTCATTCAAAAGAGACTTGTCAAAATCATTTAATACATCTCGTTTTATCTCGGCATCAATCAGCTTATCAAGATAAGAATCTGTTCTCTCACATCTACATAAGATCTTAACAGTACATGACCTGGCATCAGAAAATAATGTTTTATATTTTCTTGAAGCATCTTCTCCAGATTTTGTATTTTCAAACGTTTCTGTGGCTTTTGTGTACGTATTATTAGTATCTATATTTTTCATTTATTTATATTTAGTTATCTAACTATTTATAATAAATGATAATATCTGTGGCAAACTTATTTATAATTTTGTAAGTTAAATATTGTAATGAATTAATTAATAATCGAAAATGATTACACATTGCATAATAATTTCCGTTCTCTTATTCATTTTTACTAACGCAAAAGCAGACACAACTGAAGTCATTATTATAGGAACAACTCACAACGAAACTGAAAATTTTAATCCGGATTCTCTTTATAATATCTTCTTAAAATTACAGCCGCATGTAATTTTAATGGAATCTGATTCAACTTACATGACATATGATTATCGTCTTAAAGATCACATAAAAGATATAGCCAATGAAACCAGGGCTGTTACACTTTATCTTGAATCCAATAATGTTCATTTAAGACCTTATGACATTACAAATCGTGATAATTACCTTAATAGCTTTAGAAGAAGGCGAATGGAAAGAAGTTTTTTTGAGAAACTTACAGAATTATATGAGTCAGGTAATATGTCCAGCAATGCCTCCTCAATTATAAATGGATTAATAAATTCAATGGATTACGCCGAGTATCTTTCTTATAATACTCCATTTGAGATTAATAGACCTGAAAATGACACACTTATAAAAGAAATTAACTATTATGACTTTGAGGCATTCCATCAATTAATTAATGAAACTCCTGAACTATACGAATATGGTGAGTACTGGCAAGAGCATACTAACTTTTGGGTTATGAGAAATAATGCTATGGTAGAAAATATAATTAGGTATGCTAGAGAATTTTCGGGAAAAAGACTAATTGTGCTATGTGGTTTTTCACATAAACCCTATCTTCAGGATGGATTAAAAGAATTAGTTTTAAATGGTGAGATAATTATAAAAGAATACTGGGAATAAATTAATCTGTAATTTTTATTTCACACTCGTCAATCGAATTTATAAAATACTTTCCGTAAAACTTAGAAAGTATCCTTGAATCGAGTATTACTATTATTCCCTTATCCTTTTTATTTCTGATTAATCTCCCTATACCCTGTCTGAACTTTAATATTGCTTCCGGCAAAGAATATTCCATGAAGCTATTACCTCCATGAGCATCAATAAATTCCATTCGTGCTTTTATGACCGGATGATCAGGAACCAGGAATGGAAGTTTAGTAATTATTAAATTACTTAATGATTCTCCCGGAACATCAACCCCAAGCCAAAAACTGTCCAGCCCAAACAATACAGAATTTACATCTGTTCTGAATATATTTAAGAGGTGATTCCTGGACATTCCTTCACCTTGAACTAATATATTAATATTATCATCAAACCACTCCTCCCGTATTGAATCTGCAGTCTGCTTCATTAAATAAGAGTTGGTAAACAACACCAGGGCTTTACCATCTGTTTGTTTGATGTAATAACCTATTTGCTCTTTCAATATCCTCCTGTACTCCTCATTGTTCTCACGATTTGGCATTGGTATGTTTTTCGGAATATAAATTTTTACCTGTCTGGCGAAATCAAATTGAGATGGGAGTTTTAGTTCCCGGGCTGTTTCCCCACCCAATCTTCTCTTAAAATAAATAAACCTATTGTCAACTGTAAGAGTAGCACTGGTAAGTATAGAGCTGTGACCTTCCCTGAATATATTTTCTCTGAAAAAATCTGATAAATCTATTGGTGATGAGCATAATGATACGTTTGCTTCTTTTCTTCTCGAAGCTACCTCAACCCAATATACAAATTCATCCGAACTTTCCTGATTCTTCTTCATTTCGAGAAATTCTACTAAAAGATACCTGAATTCTCCTAATCTGAGGATATATTCATTTAGCTCATTTTCTATCCATTCATCTTTACTTAAAGGTCTGAGTTTTCTTAAAGCTTCTATTAATCTGGTCAGTTCCCCGCTGATTATATCTTCTACTATAAGCGGCTCATATACTCTCTCCGCCAGTCTTTCCAATCTCCCGTCTGACATATGGAAAAGCCTTTCCTTTATCTCAGAAAAGAATTTTTGGTTAAGTTCAAGAAGATTTTGTATAATCGGGAAAATGTGCAAAGAAGGGAATGAGAGCAGGAAGCCTTTCCTTTTTCTCTCATTATATAATTTTAACAGATTGTATTTTATCATTTCCCTTGATAGCCGGGGATATAAATGGTCTGCGGCTATTGATTCTACCGTATGTGCTTCATCGAATATTAAAAAATCATTCTTAAAAAGATATCCCTGGCTGTCTTCATCTTTTAATCCGTCGAACAAAGTAAAAAACAAATGATGATTAAGAATAATAACGTCCGAATTCTCAAGCTCCATTTTTGCTTTCTGAAAGAAACACTCTGTGTCCTTAATTCCGCATGTTTTGGTAGTACACACTCCTCTTTCTGCGCATACATCTTCCCATACCTGCTCAATTATAGGGAACCTGATATCGGATCTTGTCCCATCTGTTGTTTCATTTGCCCAGATGCTTAACCTGTCGAGAAATATCTGCTCATCATCTTCGAATAACTTATTCGCCGTCTCAGTTGCTTTGCGTAATCTTTTTGGGCAGATGTAATTTGATTTGCCCTTCATGAGGCTTGCCTTAAACTCTAAAGGTAGGACCTCCTTTAGTAAAGGTATATCCTTGTATATTAACTGTTCCTGGAGATTTATAGTATGAGTTGAAATTAATGCTTTTCTTTGATGTTTCTTGGCAAACAATATGGCAGGTACAAGATAAGCAAAACTTTTACCTACTCCGGTTGGAGCTTCAATAAATATATGGTTTTTATTCTCAAGTATATCCAAAATAGCCATAGCCATGTCTTCCTGTGACTTACGATACTCATAATTATCAAATTTTTCAGAAAGAAGTCCTCCCTCTTTGAAAAAATTATTTACTTCAGTCTTTAAATCCATAGCTCTAAAAATAGCTATTTATGCAAATCAAATAAGTATAATTATTTGGCAGAATAATGTTTAATGAACTGTAATTATTAATTAAATGCGTTAATTTTGTTTCCTATGAGAAAATTGTCACATCCCGAAATAAAATCCGCCAGAAAAGATATTGAGAAAATAGATGAATATAAAAGGAATCCTATTTATATTTTATGTGATAATATTCGCAGCATTTATAACGTTGGCTCCATTTTCAGAACTTCGGACGGTGCTTTCATTGAAAAAATATTTCTAACCGGCTATACTCCATACCCGCCAAGAAAGGAAATCGATAAAGTTGCGCTGGGAGCAACTCAGAGTGTACCATGGGAGTATTTCGAAAATCCGCTCGATGCTGTTGCTAAGCTTAAAAATATTGGGGTGAAGATAGCTGTGCTTGAAATCACTGATGAGAAGAATTATTATTGGGATATTAATAAAGAAGATTTTCCCATTTGTCTGGTGCTGGGTAATGAAATATCCGGAGTTTCCAGTGAAATCATAAATCAGGCAGACTTATCATTTGAAATTCCTATGTTGGGTATGAAACAATCATTAAATGTTTCTGTAGCTTACGGAATTGCTGTATTCGAACTCGTAAGAAAGTTAAATTTTGATTAAAAAACCCCGCGCAATCAACACGGGGTAAGGGGTTGGGTAATCAGAGTTTATCCTCTCAATTCTAATATAACATACTACACTTACATTACTAAATTATTAAACTACCATTACTTCTGAATTATTCATTGGATTATATTTAATATTAATTTTATCTCCAACTCTCGGTACTGCTATTTTAGAGACCAATACTTCAACTGTATTTTCAAATGGTGTTCCGTAAGCAGGCTGAACCGCTAATTTCATTCTAACAATTGGATCATAATTAACCAGTTTACCTGTATCCTCGATTGTTAGCACTTCAGCTGTGGCAGGTACACCAGTCATGTTTAAATTGGTGTTTCCGCCCATAGCATTCTTTGCGGTATTAAGCGATTGGTTAGTTTGATCTACAAAGTCTTTTCCCATGAAAGTTTTAGTTAAAAAACCAGTAACACCTTTGTTAATTGTCTTATCGGCGTGATCTAGAGCTTTCTTTGGGTCATTCATCATTTCCTGATGCTTCTTTTTGTTAAAAAACATTTTTTATTCTCCTTTTGATTTATTGTTTTTATTAATTAATTAACTCAAATTAGCTTAAAAGAGAAGATTTAACAAATAAATCTTTTTGAGAATATTGTATTAAAAAATGCATCCCATTTGTATTAATATTATAAAATGTGCTAATTATCGAGTAAAATCCATCATTTTGGTGGGAAACTATTTAATAATTGTAAATAAAAAACCCGGGAATTAAGAATGGTCCCGGGTTTTTTATTATTAATTCTGAATGATTATGCTTATTTCAAAATCATCATTTTTTTGATCTCAGAAAAATCACCGGCTACAAGCCTGTAGAAATAAACACCGGAAGAAAGTCCCGAAGCATTAAAGTCTACTGAATGAGATCCGGCTTGAATATTACCATTTACTAAAGTAGCGACCTCTCTGCCAAGTGCATCAAAAACAACAAGTTTAACATTACCAGCCTTAGGAATGTTATACTTTATTGTTGTTGACGGGTTGAACGGGTTTGGATAATTCTGTGATAAATCATATGTCTCAGGAATACCGGTTTCATTGGTTATACCGGTTACAAGACTTGAGTTATCATACCAAACAGGAGTACCACCAAATTGTACATAAGTAACAGCGCCACCGTTGCTCGGGTTTGAAAATCCTGCTATATCTGGTGCTACAACACCTGTTGGAGGATTGTTACTTACTGATGTTCTTCCTCCAAACCCGGAAGCTATAGTTCCACTGTTCATATATACTATCGTATCAGTAGCTGCATCAACCTGGAAGCACATTCTCCACGCCCATTGACCAATATTACAGTCTAAAGCGGCAATAATTTGCGGCTGTGTTTGATTAAATACCGGTGCGTCATTATTCCAGTAACCGCCACCGTTCCAGAAGTCATAATAAATCTTATCGGTTCCACTAACATCTCTTGTATAAACAATTGCCATATCATTATTATTCCTTGCAACTGCAAGCTCTCCAAGATCTTCAGGATCAGATGTAGATGCAACATTATTTTGGGTCCACGAGCCTGTTCCAAAATTGGCTAAAGAAGTTCTCATTAATCTGAGGTTTGGATTAGATGATGTGATGGCATTCGTTAAGAGGACATAAATAGAGTCAGCCCTGAAATTATAATCAATATCCAGATCATAATCATCAAAACTCCTGACCCTTCTTGGAGTTTCCCAGCTTTGACCCCAATCAACAGTATTAGATGTTACTGCACTATCACCATCACCGGTCGATGTATTAACATCCCTGTAAGCAACATACCAGTAAGTTAAACCGGGCGACCAATCTCTTCCATCAGAAACAATAGAAGGCTCTATATACCCTCTTCCTGCTGGCGGATTATCAATTAAAGTTGCACCCAAAAAAGTCCCGCCGCTTGAATAAGAAAACCAATAAGCCTGACCATCCAGAGTTGATGTACTTGAGGTTCTGCAACCGATGAAACCAAGCCTATGTCCTCCGGTACTATCTGTAATATACATATCGAATGAATGCCATTTAAATGACCCACCCGGTAATACTCCACCGAACCTGGTCCAGTGCATTCCACCGTCTGTAGAACGCCATATTACAAGTGTATCTCTATTGTTTGAAATATACGCACAATATTGGGCTCCTAAAGAATCAATATTCAAACGTAAATTCCTTTCCCAGATACCAGGATTTGGTGGACCTCCGGCTGAGATCATATTATCTCCACTGCCAATCCAGTCCTGATTAAAAGGTGGTGTTACTTGGTTGATTTCTACAGGGTATGGATTATTAAATGTACTAATGTCACCTGAGTTACTCTCAGGAAAGTTTGTTCGGTAATCCTGTAATACCTGTTTGTAGTATTCTTCGTCGCCTGTTTTCCTGGCTTCGACCACATTTCTCCAGGCATCATGTTGTGGAGATGGCATTACTTTTTCATACTCCGGATTAGCTTCCCGGTAAATCTCGTCCCCACTTTGAGAATAACCGGTCACAGCCAATGCCATGAAAAGAATTAAATAGAAGAATTTTAGTTTCTTCATGTAAATTTCCTCCTGAAATTAATTAAAATGAATTATTTTAAAGATTTCTCCTTAATTCATCCCTGTACTAAATAATAACAATTGAAATTAATAAGAATAAAAAGACAATAAAAATTCGATATCTTTATTTAGATATAAAGATCTTGTGTGCGGTTGTTAGTAAATTATAATTTAATAATAAATTAGCACTAACGCAAACATATTGATTCTTAATTACTGTTTTTACAACTAGAACAAATTGGAAGCCGGGTTTTACCGGCTTCCGGATTATTTAAAACTTATTATAATAATGTCATTTTCTTGATATCAGTGAAATCATTTGTAATTAGCTTATAAAAATATACCCCTGTTGATAAACCCGCAGCATTAAAATCTACACTATAACTTCCAGCAAGTAACTCCTTGTTTACCAGAGTAGCTATTTCTTTTCCAAGCATATCGTATACAACTATTCTCACATTAGCATTCTTTGGAATACTGAAGCTAATATTTGTACTCGGGTTAAATGGATTCGGATAGTTTTGATTCAGTTTATAATCTTCGGCAATAGAACTTGTCGGTGTAATTCCAACCGGGAGATTCTCTGCATTGAAATAAGCATTTGTTCCGAATCCACCGAATCCGTAAATAGAAACAGCGCTTCTTTTTACGGAATAATCACTGTTATGATAAACAGCGCAAACCGGAAAAGCTGTTCCGGTTGCTTGATTGCTCATAACATCATTTTCAGTTGTACCAAGAGAACCGCTCACACCTCTTCTCACATTGATAGAATCACCGCTAGCTGATCTCCAGATTGCTACAAAATATCCACCGGCACTTTGGTTTGTATCCGAATCACACCATGTATACGGTACATTAACAGCACTTGTAGGTCCCAAGGTGAAATCTATACCCCATGTACCTCCGCTATTTACTGAATTAAGGTACTTGGCAATTCCGTCTTTTGTGCATGTGATGATCATTCTATGATCAATGGATTGTGCGGTTTGTTGTACTGTTAAAACTGGTTTGGCATAAAGTACTCCTGCACCACCTGATGTTAAAAAGTCAGTTGTTGTTGCGGCTGTTGGTGCAAAAGGAGTTTTTATAAGTCTTATTTCAGATTGAGTTCCTGAGAATCTTCTCTCCACAGCAATAAACACGGAATCTGAGCCTGCTCCTACAAATCCGGCAGATGGAAAGAAATCATCATTTCCACCCAGGAAAGTAACCTCTGTATGACTGGTTCCCCAATTTGTAGTTCTGAGATAGTGAAATGAAATCAGATCGTCATTTGCATTATTATACTCACCGGCTACTACTGATTGCCATGTTGCAGTTGAAAAATACTGACCATCACTTACTGCGGAACAATAGTTGAATTCGTTACCAGCAGCAGGAGTTGAAATTGTCTGTATAATGTAATCCTGTGGTGAAGCATTTGGCTTAAATGATACAAAAGCTAAAACTGCTCCGTCATTATTTGTAGCGGAAGCTCGTGTATAATAGCAGATAACTCTCATTGAATCCGACGTTGACCCCCTTTGATCACACACCATAGAGATTGATGAAATATACCCGGTAGTTTGAAGACCCCCTACATTCGTCCATGACAATCCACTATTAGATGAACGGTAAACCCTTATAAATCGATTAGTCGTCTCGTCTGTACAAAAGGCAACGTAAAGATTTCCATCTTCTGCCATTACCATATCCATAGTTCTTGGATTATAGTTTTGACCGGTAAAGGTGCTTAATGTAACATCAGTTCCCTGCCAGTCACCTATAAATGGCGGATTTGAACCATCAGGTGGGGCCGGAAGATCTGTATTAATATGATCTCCCGCTGTTACAACATTAATTCCATTGCTGTAATCACGGTTCATAATGTTAATCAATCTTTCGATCTCTTCCGTGTCTTCCCTCTGCTTTGCAGCATCAAGCTGGTTTAAAAGGCTCTGAGGAATATTCCTCTCGATGTTAACGCTCTTTTCTCTGGAAAGCTCTTCCGGGTAAGCGTTCTTCTTCATATCACTTAATATGATACTGTTTTCATTCATGTCTGTTTGAGCAAAGACATTAGCTGAAAACAACAATAGTGCACAAATTAAAATAAATGAAAAATAAGTTTTCATTTAATGTTCCTCCGTTTTATTTTATTTTATTATATTTTTTTCTTCCCGTTTTGCCCCATCACTATTACAAAGTGATTGAAAAAATTATAACCTAAATTTGAGAATTAACTAATTCTTTCCAATAAAAGAATTTTCTCAGTACTAAAATTAACATAGTAATAAATAAATCGTGCAACAAATAAATTTTTTGGTAAAGGTTATCCCTAAAGGTGGAATTTTTGATTGAGATTACTTGGGAAAAGTGTTAAAATTGAAGGAATTTTAGCTTTTTGAGTGGAAAAAATTTAACAGTTTGTAACAAAACAATAAAAAAACCGGATTACCCGGCTTTTATATTGTTTAATCAGTAGTTTTGTTGAATTTATGTCAAAATTTGGGGCTTCATGCGATAACTTAATACTCTCGTTCTACCACAAACTCAACTAATTGTTTAAGTGAGTTTTTAGTATTTGTTTCCGGAAAAACACAAATTGAATCCATTGCTGCTTTTGAATATTCGATTATCTTATCCTCGGTATAACTTAATCCCCCATTCTCAGAAACGAAAGTGTACACCTCCTTAAATATGTTTCCTTTCTTTCCTTTTATTAGATTTATTATTCTTCTGGAATCACTTTTAGTGCCATTCTCCAATGCTATTATTAGTGGAAGTGTAAATTTCTTTTCCTTAACATCATTTCCGGGAGATTTTCCTAAAAGCTTTTTCCGACCCACATAATCCAAAAGATCATCCCTCAGCTGAAATGCGATTCCCAGATTTTCTCCAAATTCAGATAACCTCTTTATCCTCTCTTCATCATCGGTCGCACTTAATGCTCCTAGTTTACAACACGTTTTAATCAATGAGGCTGTTTTATCGGAAATCACTTTAAAATAAGTTTCTTCGGTAGAATCAAAATTACGCGCCTTCTGTATTTGTAAAAGCTCACCTTCACTCATTCTTCTAACCGCTTCCGATGTAGTATGTAAAAAATCGAATTCCTTATTCTCTAAAGCTATAAGTAATCCCTTTGACAATAAATAATCCCCTATTAATACCGCCGCCTTATTCTTAAATACTGCATTAATTGAAGCAAATCCTCTCCTTTCAGCAGCTTCATCTACAACATCATCATGGATAAGTGTTGCAGTATGGAGAAGTTCTACCATATTAGCAGCCACATAAGTCCTGTCATTAATATTGCCACACATTCCTGCCGATAGCAATACAAGGATCGGACGGACCTGCTTACCTTTCTGTTTATGGATATATTTTGTTATCATATCGATCAAGGCAACCTTGGACTTTAACTCGGTAGAAAACCTTGCGTCAAACTCCTTTAACTCATTCTTGATCGGCTCTATTACTTCTTTTAAATTCAAATTACTCTATGTTTGCTGATTCATAATTAGATTCTAAGGCTGTATCTTTTTTCTGGGATACTTTACATATAAAAATACTGATCTCATACAAAATGAAAAGAGGTATAGCAAGTAATACCTGGCTTGCAATATCCGGTGACGGTGTCATTATCGCTGCAATTATTAAAATACCCACAATAGCATGTTTCCTGTACTTTCGCATGAATTGAGGCTTAAGTATCCCAACCTTTGACAAAAAGAATGAAACCATCGGTAATTCAAATACTAATCCCGCCAAAACACAGACAGATATCACAAACTTCATATACTCATTTGCGTCTATCTGGTTTTCTATTAACTCAGTCCCAAAGCTGGCGAAAAAATTAAGGGCTGTTGGCAAAAGAACAAAATATGCAAATACTAATCCTACCACAAAACATAATGAAGTGAAAAATACTATTCCGGTTATATACTTGCGTTCATTCGGTCTTAATGCCGGTTCAATGAATTTCCAGAACTGGTAAATAACATTTGGAATACTTACTATTATCCCGCCAATCAAAATAACTTCCATATACAGAGTAAACTGTCCATAAGGTTTGAGATTTATTATCGTCAAAGGGGGAATTGTATTCTTGGCAGGAAAAAATATCACGTATTTCATTATATCGTCTATAAATATCCCAACCAGTACAGCTCCAACTACAATGCCAATAACAGCTTTTATTATCCGCCACCTGAGTTCCTCAAGATGATCAAGAAATCCCATCCCGTCATCTTCGTTAATTTCTTCATCATTATGTTGCTCTAATTCCTCGGACATCTCAAGTTGTTATCATTTCACATCATACTTAAACAGGTCGAACTTTGAGGTTAGCTCTCTTACTTCCTGTAAAACATCTCCTTTTACTTTTTCATCATCATGGTTAGATATCACCCTGTTTATCATATCTGCTATTTGTTCCATTTCTGCCTCCTTCATACCCCTTGTCGTCAATGCAGGAGTACCAAGCCTGATTCCACTTGTTACCAATGGACTTTTATCATCGAATGGTACAGAATTCTTATTACAGGTTATTCCTACCGAATCCAGCGCTTCCTCTGCCTGTTTGCCGTTAATGCTCTTATTCCTAAGGTCAATCAGCATTAAATGATTATCCGTTCCACCCGAAATCACATGAAAGTCATATCCAACCAGTTTTTCGGCAAGTTTCTGTGCGTTCTTGATTATCTGCTTGGCGTAATCCGTAAAACCATCATTCAATACTTCTTTAAATGCCACCGCTTTTGCCGCTATCACATGCATTAACGGACCACCCTGTACTCCCGGCATTACCATCGAATTTATCAGCTCGCTCATCATCTTAGTTCGTCCTGATTTTGGAGCAACTACCCCAAATGGATTTTCAAAATCTTTACCAATTAGAATAATACCCCCTCTTGGCCCTCTCAATGTCTTATGAGTAGTGCTTGCAACTATATGACAATGTGGAACGGGGTCGTTTAACAATTTTTTAGCAATTAATCCTGCAGGATGTGCAATGTCAGCAAATAAAAATGCTCCCACCTTATCTGCTATTTCCCTGAATTTCTTATAATCTATATTTCTGGAGTAAGCGCTTGCGCCAACCGTGATCATTTTTGGCTTCTCCTTAATAACTGCATTTTCTATCATACCATAATCCAGGACTTCTGTATCAGGATTTATACCATACGCAGTAAAATTATACAATTGGCCCGAAAAATTAACCGGCGATCCATGTGTTAAATGACCACCGTGCGAAAGATCCATTCCCATTATCTTATCACCCGGCTTTACAAGAGTAAAATAAACTGCCATGTTAGCCTGGCTTCCCGAATGGGGTTGTACGTTTGCGTACTCCGCACCAAATATCTCCTTTACCCTGTCTATAGCAAGATTCTCTGCAATATCCACATATTCACACCCACCATAGTATCTCTTACCGGGATATCCTTCTGCATATTTATTAGTCAACACCGAACCTTGTGCTCTCATTACAGCATCCGAGACGAAATTCTCTGAAGCTATCATTTCAAGTTTCTCTCTTTGCCTGAGTTGCTCTTTCTCAATTGCCGAATAAAGTTCTGTATCGAATTTTTCTAGGTCAATATTCATTATTTGTTGTTTGTGAGGAAAATCGAATTTATTGTAGTGCAGTATTAAGCTACTAACGGCCTGTAAGTGAATGTATTTTTTCAACACGGCGCTCATGTCTTCCGCCTTCAAATTCCGTACTAATAAATTTCTTTACATTATTTAAGGCCGTATCTATGTCGATTAAATCAGCTCCAAGTGATATTACATTCGCATTATTATGTCTCCGGGACATTTCTGCCATCTTCTCATTTAAAGCATTAACCGACCTTACACCGGTTACCTTATTTGCTACGATATCCACACCTATACCACTGCCACAGACCAATACTCCAAAATCCGCTTTGCCCTCTTTTACTTCTTCACCTACTTTCTGAGCAAATTCAGGGTAATCGACACTATTTTCTGAATAGGTTCCCACATCTTCAACTTCGAAACCTTCTTTTTCCAGCATCTCTTTTATAGCTTTCTTATATGATACGCCTCTGTGGTCAGCTCCTATCGCTATTTTCATGATCCTTTAGTTAAATTTTAAAAATCTTCATCATGTCTTAAGAACCATAACTCTCCAAAATTCACCCCTGCAAATATTCCAAAATATTGGTCCTTAATCAATCCATTCTCTTCTTTTCCACGTATTGAATAATTAAAGTTAAGGTCAAGTGAATTAAAGTCGGAAATGGGAATGCCTAAACCAAACCTGAACCCAATCGTGTTGATATTCTCTCCATTTACTTCATAATATGCCTGGTCGTAAAAGAAACCTGCTCTGTATGTCAGCTTCTCGAAAAAACTTTTGTCTCTGTCCGGTGATGGAAGTAATTCTAATCCTGCTCCATATCTTGCCGATGTATTGAAATTCGAAGGGGTTACTCCAAACTCACTGTAATCTCCCCATTGCTGAAAGTATGCATCAAGCGCTACATTTACCCTGTCGCCAAACCTGTTAGATAATCCAAAACCATATGCTGACGGAATGTTTATTGTACCCGATGCAGTAATCACTGAATCAGTTCCGATGCTGCTTTTTATTATTGATTCTTCATTTGATGTAAGATCAAATCCAGTCTGGTAAACAAATCCAAGTGTTAAGTATCTTAAATTCTTGCTCTTTTGGTTTACCAGATTCTCAAATGATAATACTGCACCACCATTAAAAAATGAATTGCTAAAGTCTGTTTCCCTTCTGATATATGTATCAAAATATGCCGGGTTTTCAAAATCTATTGTCCTCTGTGTAATAATATTACCGAAACCATAGTTATATACGAAACCCAGGCTTAATGCATTGAACAACCGGTATGTCATCCCAAGGTTGATCTTGGTAAGTCCGCCTTCACCTTCATAAGTGTTTGTATACCTATCTCCACTCGATTCCCTGTTTGCAATGATCTTATAACTTATATTGCTTACTGGATTAATTCCGAAATTAAATACCCAGCCATTATCCCTATTGAAAGGAATTCCAATATTCAATCCGTTTACATTCCCCTGGTTTACTTTTGAGGTTTGGGTTCCGTTTGATGATTGCAAATAACCATAATCTATTGTCAAAGCAAATTTTGTAAATTCCAGTTTGTTGTTAGCTGCCGGATTAAGATTGTTGATGTAATCACCGGTTAACCCGATCCCTAGAATGCCCATGCCGTTAGTTCTGGCGCTTGTGTTATATATTATATCACCTATTCCAAATATTGTATATGGAGAACCTCCCTCAAAATCCTCATCTGTATTCTCCTGCGAAAACAAATGTCCTGTAGATAAAAAAACAAAAATTATCAATATTAATATTCTATTCTTCATGCTAATTCCTTATTGTATATCTTATTCTTAATGATGGAACTACCGAAGGGTCCGGATAAGTTGGCCCGAAAAAGGAGAATACATCCATTGTTGAACTCTCTGAAACGTTTCTTAATGCTAATCCAATATTAGGGAAAATACCCGAATTCCAATTCTGCATTATAACTATAAATCTCACTGTATAAAGATTTCCGACCCTGCTCTGAGTTATAAAACCTAATGAGTCAATCTTTGTTACACTGTCTGTGACCATAGCAGCTATTAATCTTTGGTCAGATGATGTTGATATATATGAACTTGCTGTATCTAAAGTCAATTCAAGAACAGCGTCATTAATAATCACATTACTCGGTAATTTTGACAGATCAAAATTCATAATATCCCGGAATGCAATACCCGACTGTAAATATATTCTGTCTGGTTGTATCACCGAAGTTGGTGCATCACCAAAGAAAACCGACTGAGATTCATTAAAAGATATGGTATCAGTCTGTGAATTCTTTGTCAAAATGATTTCCAAAGACGGTCTCAGACTTTCTTCCCCGATTACAGAAGTGAAAAATCCTTTAATCGATGTCGAACCGCCGTTCGGGATCATTATTATACCGTTGTTCTTTACTGAGTAATTAGTATCCGCCGCATAATCCAACCAATCTTTAACCAATTGATTATCGAGTGTTATTGTAACCTCAGCTGAATCAACCGGGTTGCCCGAAAAACTACCCTGAAGTACATTGTCAATATCTGATGCGGTAACGGAGTCTTTAGTTATGGTCGGAAAGTTTAATGGATTCTTTAGCTTAAATATATCGAATGCAACGGTTCCTAATGAGTCCTGGAAAAAATAATTCGAATACTTTAGTTTTAATTTTGCCGAAATAACATTCGCACTGTCGTAATTCGACGATAAATTTGTAAACTTTAATAATGACCGTGCATCGAAATTTTGGTACTGACCGACTAACATTCTTGCTGATATCGACGTGTTTATAAAATGCTTGTAATTATTTGCCGTTAAAAGCAATGTATCCATCTTGGAATCAAGGATCTTTGTACCTAATGTATCATCAGGAGATATAAAATTCTGTCCGAGATCTGATATTTCCTCTTCACATGCTGAAAATAAAAGGCAGGATAAAATGGACGCTAATACAAAATATCTTAATTTTTTCAAATTCTAAATTCTTTTTATAATTCGGTCTATATCTTTAGACTACAAATATAATTATCTTAAATCAATTTAATATTTACTAATTTTTCTATATAGGTAGAAGCATCTCCTATATCTTTTGCCAAATAATCAACTGTTATTCCACTATTAATACACTTTTCATGCTCTATTGTTCCATATCCTGTTTCTACCATTATTCCCCTTATTTCCATAGATTCAGCACATTGCATATCCTTAATAGTATCCCCGATAAAAAATGATTGTCTAGGATCGATATCGTATTTTTGAATCGCCTTTTTAATCAAACCCGTACCGGGCTTTCTATCTTCGCTTTCTTTTGTAAACTCCTTTATTACACCATCTATATGGTATGGACTATAATAATACTCATCTATAAGAGGGTTACCATCATCTTGAAGGATTAAATCAATTTCCCTGTGAATCTCATGCAGGTCGTCTTCACTCATGTAACCTCTGGCAATGCCGGACTGGTTCGTTATTACTATTGTTAAAAAGCCAAGCTTTTTTAGGCGGGTGAGCGCTTCTTTGGCTGTTGGGAAAATAACCAGGTCTCGCTTATTGGTTAGGTAATTTACATCTTCGTTTATCGTTCCGTCTCTGTCTAAAAATACTGCCTTGTTCATATACAACTATTATTCTTTGAACCTGCAGGTACTACTTCTTAGCAAGTTTACTGTATAGACTCATATACTTTTTAGCCGACACTTTCCATGAAAAGTCCAGTGCCATCCCGTTTCTCATTATCTTGTACCAGTTGTTCTTATCCTGAAACTCCTTGATTGCAGTTTTAATCGTTTTCAATAATTCCTTTGCATCATACTTTTCAAATATAAACCCGTTACCGTTAGGCTTTTTGTAATCGATTATTGTATCGGATAGACCTCCTGTATCTCTTACGATCGGTACTGTACCGTATGCTAGACTGTACATCTGGTTCAATCCACACGGTTCATACTTTGAAGGCATTATAAACATATCACAGCCTGCTTCTATATGATGAGCCAGGTCCTCGTCAAATCCAAGATGTACGATGAGTTTTTTTGAATATTTCTTTTTAGCATTTTTAAGAAATTTATGATACTTCTCATCACCTGTACCCAGTATTATAAGCTGGATATCTTCCTTCATAAGCGCAGGTAAAACCTTCTCCATCAGGTCAAATCCTTTCTGGTCTACAAGTCTGGTTATCATTCCCATCAATGGTACATCTTCACTATATTCAAACTTATACTTATTTAAAAGTTCCCTCTTATTCTCATACTTAAGAGGTATCTCCTGATACGTATATCTGTATGTAATTGTTTTATCAAAGCTGGGATTCCAGACCGATGGGTCAATTCCGTTAAGTATTCCTAAAAGGTCTTTCTTTCTGCTCTCTAGTATGTCTTCCATTCCGCAGCTGTATTCTTTATCAGTCCTTATCTCCTCTGCATACTTCTGGCTTACTGTAGTGATCTTATCTGCGTACGCCAGACCTGTCTTCATAAAACTGAACTTGCCGTCAAACAACCCATTTTCTAAAACACTTTCAGGAAGCCCGGTCTTTTCAAATGATGATTTTGGGAAATTACCCTGGTATGCAAGATTGTGAATAGTAAAAACTGTCTTTATGTCCTTAATGTGAGGATTATCTTTATAAACGGTCTTAATAAAAGCAGGGATTAAACCTGTTTGCCAGTCATTGCAATGAATCACATCCGGTTTCCATTGTAATATCTCCAGTACATCGAGCACTGCTTTACAAAAAAATAGAAATCTCTCGTCGTTATTAGGAAAATCCTTCTTTGTCTTAATGTTCTGGTATACACCTTTATTCTTAAAAAAGTCCTGGTTCTCGAGAAGATAAACCTGGGCTTTGGTATTCTTGCTGTGGATAAATGATGATTTTATATTAAACTTATAAGATTTATCACCTATATCTACACCTATATCCTTTAGCCTTTTGATCTCATGTATCTGGAGCCTTCTCTCATCCAATGGACCGTATTTAGGCGTTATTATCCTTACTTCATTACCTAGGGAATTAAGTGCTTGTGGAAGGGAATTTGATACATCTGCTAGACCGCCGGTCTTGGAATAAGGATAAACTTCACTGGAAACGAACAGAACATTAAATCCTTTTGCCATCTAATAAATTAAATTTTATTAATTTAATGATAATGAATTTTATTAGCAATGTAATATGCTTTCCAAATGCTTGTCAAAACCTTACTTTACAGCAAATAAAAGGCTAATTTTCGACTGCTTTTAAGAGTCCGTACAAAGTATTATTTATTGGAACGAGCACACCCTTTGACTTGGCCATTCTGACAATATCCCCGGTAAACGCCTCGTATTCAAGCATTTTACCCTTTTGTATATCCTGCAGTGTTGATGGTTTGAAGGGACCATACTGCTTTGCCTTGTCAATCACGTTACTTTCATCCTTTTTGGTAAGCATTACACCATGCGCCTTTGCAACTTTTCTTATTTCGTCATATAGATCTCTGGTTAACTTCTCCGTCTCCTTTGATGAGAATAAACTGTCTGTGTCTTTTCCTATCAGAGCACAAAGTATATTCAATGTACAATTCCAGCTGAATTTAGCCCATATATCGTGAATAATATCCTTCGATTTCCTTGTCTCAATATCTGATTCTGTGAATAATCTGTACAATTCATCGATGACCTTTTTTGAAATACCCTCGCTTTCACCAATTATTATAAAACCGTTTGATGTATGCTTTATTATGCCGCTGTCCAGCATCTCTGAACCGATATAGCAAAATCCTCTCACTACCCTCTTCTTGCCAAATGCTTTCAATAGCTTATTATAATTCGATAACCCGTTCTGAATACTCAATATCAGGGTTTCTTTGCCTATGATCCCTTTTAATTTCTCGATAGCTTCATTCGTATCATACGATTTCATGGTCAGAATTACCAAGTCAGGAATATATTTCACCTCTGAAGGACTTTTATGTGCCTTTACCTTAACTTTAAAATCACCTTTAAAACTTTTTACAATTAAACCGTTTTTCTTCAGTTTAGAAAGATTACTTCGTGCAATAAACCTGACGTCATTATCACTATTCAACGCCAGCTTACCCCCAAAGTATCCTCCAACTGCGCCTGTCCCGTAAACCAGTATTTTCTTCTTTTCACCCATTACTTCTCTAATAGTTTATCAGCCAGCTCAGGCATACCCTTTGCCGCCTTATCGATTATAAATTCAATATTTCCCGGGAATGAGTAAAGATCCGGCTTCACTGGATCAACTATGTATATCGGGATTCCCTGCGGTGCAAAATCCAATAGTCCTGCTGCCGGGTAGACCAATAGCGACGTCCCAACAACAATTAATATATCTGCTTCCGATACCACCTCAGCTGCTGTTTCAATCATCGGTACCATCTCACCGAACCATACAACATGTGGTCTTAACTGGGACCCTTTCTCACATTTATCACCTATACATATATCTTTGTACCCAATTTCATATAATAAATACTCATCCACTGAACTCCTTGCTTTCACCAGCTCTCCATGAAGATGGATTATATTGCTTGACCCGGCTCTCTCATGCAAATCATCTACATTCTGAGTGATAACTGTTACTTCATACTTCTCTTCAAGCTTGGCTATCGCATAGTGAGCAGAATTTGGATTCGCAGTTTTTAGCTGGGATCTCCTTTCATTATAAAATTTCAACACTAGCTCCCTATTTGCTCTCCACCCTTCCGGTGAGGCTACCTCCATCACATCGTGCCCTTCCCATAAACCACCGGCATCCCGAAAGGTGGATAATCCGCTGTCAGCGCTAACACCCGCTCCTGTAAGTACCGCTATCCTCTTCATCTATATTCTTTCCAGTGTACCGGCAAGAATTTTCTTCACCTCCTGCCCTATTTCATCCATCTTTTCGTTTCCCGTCACTGAAGCCATTATCTCCGGGTTCATAATAGATACATTGACTTTTCCGTCCTTTTCATAAACTATCACATTACAAGGAAGCAATAATCCCAGTTCATCCTCTATCTGGAGTGCCTGATGTGCAAAATTCGGGTTGCATGCCCCCAGTATAGTGTATTTATCTACATCCACATCCAGCTTGCTTTTTAAAGTCTGCTTTATATCTATCGTTGTAAGTATCCCAAACCCGTCTTTTTTAAGCTCATCAGTAGCCCTTTCTATTGCTTCCTCAAACTTATACCCGGTTTCCTTCGATAATCCGTATTCCATTTTTTCTCCTTAATATTTGCTCTAAATGAAAAATGCAACTTTATTGAAGTTGCATTTTTGTGTTAACAAAATTAAACTTTTTTACTTTCCTGCTTCTAATTGCTGTATTAAATATTGCGCCATTGCCGTTGCTTCTTTCTTCGTCAAACCCTGGTTAGGCATTGGTGGGTAACCCGCATCCACCTTTGTCGGACTGTATATGAAATCAGCCAGCTTCTGTACATTACCGTTGTATTTAGGTACGGTTTCATTATACGGCGGACCTACTAGTTTTTGATCGAACTTATGGCATGCTATACATTTAGTATTATATATCTCTTCAGCATTTACATCAGATGTTGTAACGACTGCTGCCAGTTTCTTCTGATCCTCTTCATCTGCTTTAGCGGTTATTTCTACCACATGCTCCTTAATTGCATTTGCCAGAACAAGCTCGTCATTTATTATTGAGAAAGTGATCACAAGGAACATTAAAATGAACGCCGCAGATACGTACTTAATCTCTGCATTCCTGATTATCGCGAATAGCAGATTACCCACTATCACCAGGAACAACAGCGATAATCCTGAATAGAAAAATACCTGGAATGATAACGCATTCTGGGGAAGATAGATCAGCTTCACAAACATCAGCACCAACAACACCATCACGGATAGAAATGCCAGTGTTACGCCAAATTGCTGGACGAATTTCTTGTAATCTTCGGTCATATTCTTCAAACCGCCCTGCCATATGAAGAAAAAGAATAAAATGCTTATTCCCGTGATCGTCATAGAGAGGGCAAGGAAGTATAGGAAGTTGATGAGTATCTCACCATTTATGAAGAATGCAAATATATTTCCAACATGAGGCCAGTCTTGAGGATTGGCTGCCAGTGTCGTTGCTCCGATAAACAAAAACGTTGCAAAAAACATTAAAACAAATCCCCAGCGTCCGCTCTTGCTGTTCGACTCGTCGAGTTTATCTTCATATTTCTTTACATCCTCAGGCAGATTTTCTGAGTCTGTACCCTTATTTGACATGTAATCCTTCATCGAGAGGATAATGGTCTCAACCTGGAAAGTGGTCTTAAACCGATACAGCATTGCAAAACCTAAGCTGTATAGAATACACGCAAAGAAAAGAACTCCTGTTGTGATTACATCCGCTCCGTATAACAATTGCGCGTAAACAAACGTAACCGAAAAAGCAGGTAATATACCAACTCCAAGCCCTACACTCCTGCTGATTGTCAGCTTATCCAACAGATCCTTCGAAAATCTAATATATTTATTGTCCCTTTTCCGTCTTCCTATCAATGTAAACACATAAGAGAATAATGATGCTCCAAATACCATTCCTATAAAGGGTATAAACACCAAAAGAGAAACTATGTGAAAGAAATTAAGCAGCTCTAAATGATGCGATGACGGCGGTATTGCTAATTGTTCATATATTCCCATGCGGATATGCTATATTATATTAATTAATTTATCTAACGTAAGTAACGTTATAAATGCTAATGTATAAAAATTTATTCCGATAAAACTTCTAGTTAATGTCCTTGTCTCAAGCTGAGACTTGCTAAGCTGGTACATCGAGATAACTAACCATAGCGACGAAATACCTAATAAGACTCCAGTAAGCACAAAATTCGTCATTCCCGCGAAAACCATTACCATCACAGGTACTATCGATACTAATGTAGAAGAAAAAATCATTCCTGCAATCTTCTTCCTCGGCAACTTATCCGTTAAAACCGGAAAATTCGCTTTCTTATAATCATCACCATACTTCAATACCAGTATCCAAAAATGAGGTATCTGCCAGAGAAAAAAATATGCTGCAACCAGTAATATCTTTTCATCGAGCAAATTCCCACCTGCTGCTGCCCATCCCGCTACAGGTGGTAATGCACCAACCACAGATCCGGGAATAATTGCAAGAGATATCTTCTTCTTTAAAGGTGTATATATGAAATTATAAGAAATAAACGTTGCTAACCCAATAATAAGTGTTTCTATATTAGCTCCAAAAGCTAACACAGCACAACCTGCGGTTAATAATGAAAACGAAATAAACAAAACCTGTCCCCCGCTCATGTTTCCTGAAGGAAGCGGTCTCCCCATAGTTCTCGCCATTAATGCGTCAGTCTTGCGCTCCTGGTAATGATTAAGAGCGGCTGAACTGCAAGCCAAAAGGAAAATCCCTGCAACAGGTAATACAAAACCGAGTGTGATTGTATCTGCGGCAAGTACATAACCAAGTGCTGTTGTAAATGCAACAAAAATGGTTATCTTGATCTTTACAAGTTCAAGAAAATTGGAAACAAACACCGAAACACTGCTGTGTTCGATTGAGCTTTCCTTTGCTACTGCGGTATTATAATATTTATAATCTCTGTTCAACTTTATCTCGTTGTATCTTTTTTATTTGTCGTGTCAGTCGTTCCCTGCGGCTTTGTTGTATCACCTCCGGGTGATGTTGTATCACTTTGTGTTGTTGTATCTTTTGTACCGGTAGTGTCCGTAGTTGTTGGAGTGGTCTCTACATTTGGAGTATTGTACCACTCCTGGAATTTATCTTCCGGAAGTACTACCATATATGTCAACATAACCGAGTGATCAAGTCCGCAGTATTCCGCGCATGTGATTACAAGCGTGTCCAGACCTGTAGTCTCAAACCATAGCCTGTTTTCCCTGCCCGGTACCGCGTCTTCTTTTACCCTGTAAGCTGGTATATATACACTGTGATTTACATCAATCGAATAAATATTAAGTCTTATTGCCTGATCTATTGGTACAAATAATGTATCGCTCTTCTTACCGTTTTCATATTCAAATCCCCATTTCCACATTTGACCTGTTATCTTAACAGGAAAAGCATCATCAGGGATATCCCTCATATTCTCAAATCCTTTCCATCCGTAAAAGAATAATACCAGTACAAGTATCAATGGAACTACTGTCCAGATTATCTCAAGAGGTGTATTCCCGTGTATGTCTTCTGTTTTCGTATTTCTTTTTGCGCTGTACTTATACAAAAAGTAGAACATTGCTACCGAAATAATTCCCAGCAGCAGGAAGCATACACCCATGATCAACATCATCGTTTGATCTACCTGTACACCAATGTTTTCTCTCATAAAAGTGGATCCCTGTAAATTAGATCAAAGAATGTTAAAATTATCATAGTTAAGAATATAAATACACACACAGCAATGAATATTTTAAATATGAGTGAATCGAACTTAACATGCATAAAGTAATTCATTACAAGCGTTGTCTTAACCGTTGCTATTATTAATGCCACTGTTAATGCCATACTCCCGAGGTTGATCCCTGCCGCTGTTACAGTAATAGCAGTCAGACCTATCAGAGCCAGCCATACCAAAACATAGGTACCATACGTTGCTCCATGATCTTCATCGTGGATTACATCCTGTCCTTCTTTGTGCTCGGCTCTCGGCGGCGCCGCGTCTTTTCCGAATATTTTATCTTCCATATTAATGTATTAAGTAGAATAACGGGAATAAGAAAATCCAGATCACGTCTACTAAGTGCCAATACAATCCTGAATTCTCAAGCTTCTGTAAATTATCATGAGTTATTATCTTCTTTGATATCAAAACCATCACAAACCCGATAAATGCCATACCAATTATAACGTGTAATCCGTGTAAACCGGTCATCACATAATATAAACCAAAGAATACTACCTCGCCTTTGGAAAACTCTTCAAGCATTGAACCACCTGGGTATAAACCTATGTGTATCTTATGTG
>CALGOI010000348.1 GCA_937959065.1 uncultured Ignavibacteriota bacterium
TTTTTGATATGCCCCACGGTAGCTTCGACCACGTAGTCCTTACCGAGGTATTTATTTATTGTTTTTGCTTTAGATGGAGACTCTACTATTACTAAAGATTTAGCCATTTTGAGAAATTAGGATACTTTTTTGAGTTAATATACTATATAATATGTAATTAAGATGAATTAGTTCCAAACCATAAAATCGGGGTTCGGTTACTTAGACAAAAATTTAACGAAATAAGTTCACATATCCAACTTTTTCCAGATATTCGTCTTCTTTAGCAGTCATTATCAATTTGTTTTTCTTGTCTTTATCATCATATCCGCATAAATGTAACAATCCATGGAGAATTACACGAAATAATTCTTCTGAGAAAGATTTCTTAAAACGATAAGCGTTGTATTCAACCATATCTGTAGAAATAATAATGTCACTTTCGGCGTTTCCGTCTTCGTCTGTATCGAAAAATGTAAGTATATCGGTTTCGTAATCGTGGGAGAGGTATGTTTTATTGTACTCTCTGATTTTTGAATCATTACAAAAAAGGAAACTGATTGTACTATAGTTTAGTCTTTCGTCTTTTGAAAGGACTTCAATGTATTCCCTGACCTTCTTTTTAAAGACGGCAGCAATGGCTTTATCTTTCAGAAAATCAGTTTCGATTATGAAGTTAGTTTTAACTGCTCCCAAAAGTTATTCCGACTCAGTTACCGAAAGCGCGACAGCAGACAGTAGTTTTTCAGAATTCAGCTCGGCAAAATCGGAATTAAGCACTTTCTTATTCACATTAGAATACAGAGAGCAGTCACCCTGCCGGGAAATGATCAAACCTGAAATTTTATCCCCGGCTTCGGAAATGAAAATAACTTCCTCAAGCATCTTACTGATGATAATCCTGGAGCAAGCCTGAAGCTGCAAATGACAATTATTTGTATAAACAGAAATAAGCAGGAGGTCTTCTTCCGGGGAATCCGGAATGATATCTATATGAATCTTAGACCCGTCCTTCTGATTTCTCAGTTGAAGGGAATGTGATGCGCCCTCAACAGCAAACTCCATTTCAAAGAGGTTTTCTACCTGCTTAAGCAGCTCCTTGATGCTGTTATTATTATTACTCAAAAAACTCCCTTTCAATTTAAAAACCCTAATTGACTGAGTCAATTAGGGTCGAAAAGTTAGAATGCTAATTTATTTTATCCAACGACACGGACATTTTTTGCTTTTTGTCCTTTGTCGTCTTCTTCGATTTCATACTCAACTGCTACACCATCTTCCAAAGTCTTGAAAGAATTATCAGAAGCTATTGCCGTATAATGAACGAAGATGTCTTTAGCTTCACCATCATCGCTAACGATGAATCCGAAACCTTTTTTAGCATCAAACCATTTTACTTTTCCTTTCGGCATTACTGGAAATTTAAAAATGACTCCGCATTTGAGACAAAGATACAGGTAAAAAATAATTAAAAATAACACAACTCAAATGCAGAAAGCTACCTGTACTTTGTAGTGAGTAAAGAACATTTTAGTGTAAAATAGAAATATTAATTTGATTTGTCAACAAGTAAACCTATATAAAACAATTATTCCTTGACATTAGCATTTTCCGCATTCCTGTAATTATCTACGTACATCATGTAATTTTTGGCGCTCTGCCTTATCTTTTCGACTTCTTCGGGCTTCAAATCCCGTATAATCTTACCCGGGACACCAGCCACGAGTACTCCCTCAGGCACCTCAAATCCCTCTTTTACAAGTGTTCCGGCGGCGATAAAGGAATTTGAGTTAACTATACAATTATCAAGTAATACGGCACCCATTCCAATCAAAACGGAGTCTTTTACGGTGCATCCGTGGATAATCACACCATGTCCGACAGTCACATCAGCTCCTATTATCAGGGGATATTTCTTATACGTAACATGGAGCACAGAGTTATCCTGGATATTGGTTCTTTCCCCTACCCTGATATAATTGACGTCACCACGTATAACAGCATTATACCATACGCTAACATCCTTTTCGAGGACTACATCGCCGATAATCCTTGCTCCCTCACGGAGAAAGACAGAATCATCGATTTTGGGCATTATACCCATATATGGTTCAATAGTGATCATTCAATCAATTTGGATTTTGAAATTGAATTTCGATATCCTCATCGAGTTCGTCATCAAGATCAATATCTACCTCACCGAGACGTAATTCCTTATCATCGGTCGGGAATAGTTCGGTGTTTTCACGTGCCCATTTTGCCGCAATGCCGTTTAAAGGACTGGTGACGCTGAAATTTTTATACTGGAGCATATCCCCTATCTGGTATATTACATCAACGAGAGTCTCACCG
Organism: uncultured Ignavibacteriota bacterium; assembly: GCA_937959065.1. Taxonomy (GTDB): domain Bacteria; phylum Bacteroidota; class Ignavibacteria; order Tepidaquicellales; family Tepidaquicellaceae; genus JAEYVS01. Next base: position 2,332 of record CALGOI010000348.1, read on the forward strand.
GAAGCCCAGTAATCACCAATGCAGATATCGTGCGGTGACGCGATACGGAAATTAGGGTGGAATACTTCGGTCAGAATATAGCATTGTGGTTTAAGTCTCGGGTAATCGAGATGCAGATATATCTCGATCTTATGCTCATCTACGTAATCGTGAATTTTATTTTCTTTAGTGGATTCGGGTGATAATTTTATGCCCCGGATATCTCTGAATGTAACGAAATATCTTTCCGGAACGGAATCTCCATCCGAATTATATTCAAGCTTTATGTTAGGATGATTTGAAAATTCAGCTTTCAGTTTTTCGAAATCTGCATTTAGTCTTCTCTGTCTTGGACTCATAATTAATATTTCATAGGCGGTATCTCTAAAGTCTTCCCAAATCTTATATCTGATTCACCTTTTAATTTATTGTAGTTAATTATTAAATCTGTTTTAGTGGAGTCGCCATAAAATTTTGCAGCTATACTTTTTAATGTATCCCCCTTTTTTACTTCATATTTTACGGCAGGCGGAAGGTTTACCGCAGTATCGTTAGCCGCTTCCTCTTTTAACTGAGTATCTATAATAAAATTCTCGAGCTTTTGATTTAAATTCCTGTAGTTATCCTTTAACTCAATAATGTCGTTCTTGAGTTCCACGTTTTCGGAATAACGCTCTTCCGATTCGTTATATTTATTCAAAAGGAACAGTGAAAGCAGTATATTAACTCCAAGTAGAACGAAAATAAAAATGTCTTTCAATTTCGAGCCCCCCTTAGGATTTCTTTCAATATCGTTATAAATATTGTTACCGCCTTGTTCTAATCCTTTTTCCTCTTCTTCAAGAGGTGAGGAGTTGTGTTCGACCGGCGCGGGACTATCACCGCCGACCGTCACATAGAAGCCACTTGATTTCTTTGTTTCTCTGGTATCACCGGAGGTATCCCAAAAGAAGAAACCACGGTCATTAATCGAAGGGTCGTAAACATACGCCACCATAAAATCGAGGTTAAAGAAATTCTCCTGGATAAACATATCATGACCGGAGAGAAAAACGGTATGGCCGGGATGTGAATGATACCAGCCGAGAATAATTTCGTCTGGAAATTTTTTCTCAAGCTCCTTATCGATTCCTTCCCATGTATCGTGTGTAAAAGTTAAACGGGACACTGAAGCAGTTGTGTACTTGGCGTGAATAAAGTTTTTGATCAGAAGGAATTTCTCACCTATTGGGGACTCACAGATGTTTCCGACCAGCACACCGCCTAGCTCATTATTCAGATCGCTCGCCATGTATTCATCTATAGAGGTCAAAGTACTGCGGCGAATGTAAATCTTCATTTCATTACCGGAAGGTTGAATACCTTCCAGAATTACATCCGCTGGAGGGTCGCATTTCATGATTTTAAGCTTACTATCCCTATTTTCGACATCAATCATATCTAAAAATAGGGATAGTTAATATAATAATAAAGAGGAATTTATCTAATAACAATACGGCGTGGCCCAACACCGGTGGTAAATTCATTTTCGGTTGAACCGTCAGGACGGATTATCCTGAATTTTCCTGCTGATGAGAAATTCAGATTAGCCATCGCAAGATAGAACCTGTCCTGCCTGCTGTCATAACTCAGTCCATAATAAACCAGTGTAGGGTCCAGTCCGAGAAATATATTAAGAGCGCCGGTAACAATATTCAGACGCATAATTTTCGTAGATGTAAATCCGCCCCCGATAAAATACACTTCGTTCGAGTTTTCGTTCACAACTATGTCCCTGTAACAGCCTTCGGTTGTCTGGAATGAGTCAATTTTATTAAATGTTGTTGGATTTACTATGTAAATATAGCTGTCTGAGTCCGCGCATCCGATAATTAGATTTCCGTCATTTAAACGCGCGAGCGCTGATGGATCTTTTCCGACGATAATAGAAGATATTACCTGATCGGAGGCAGGATCTATGACAGAGACAGTATTTTCGTCAGGTCCTCCAAAGGCAGTTGTATTACATACGAAGATATTATTTGAGACATTAAGTATTTCCTGGGGATAAGATTCAACAGGAATAGTTGTGCTTTCAGTAAGATCACTTTTTTGAACATCTTTAACATTACTTGACGGTCCGTTGGTAAGATACAGTTTACCATTGTCTTCAGCCAGAGAGTAAGGATTTGTGCCCACATCATTAGATGAAATAACACTTCCCGTAGTATCCATTTTATATATCTTTCCTGCTCCACCGAAATTTCCCTGCGCGGTCATATACAATTCATTTCCGCTAAGAATCAGTCCGTCCGGAAAAGCGCCTATAGTTTGAGCAACAATATTCAATGAAAATGACCCACTTGATACATCGTAGAAAGAAAGTGCGGTAGAATTTGGCGCTCCGCTACCCTCTGATAAAATATAAACACCTGTCGATGTAACAGTACCCGGATCAGGCGGTATCAACTCATCTCTAGTACATCCTGCAATAAAAACCAGTGACAAAATTAAAAACGAATAAAGAAGTTTAAAGAATTTGTTCATTGTAAAAAAAGTTAAAGAGTTATTTAAAATTCAATTCCTTCTCTTGCAGGTATGCCTGCATCGAAGTAATGTTTTACTTTGCGCATTTCAGTGATAAGATCGACTTTTTCCTCAAGTCCGTCCCATAGTTTATGCCCGGTCATAACGAGTTCGAATCGCTGGTTTTTCCTGTAGAGAGCTATCACTTCCTCAACCTCCTCTTTTTTTAAGAGATTATATGCGACTGCAGCAATTATCTCATCGAGGATGAGCAGATCCTGGTCCCCATTTTGGACTAGGTCTTTTGCTATCGATAAGCCGCGCTGAGCTTCAGCCAGGTCATCGTCATTGCTTTTAAAGCGAAACGTACCGTCTTCATTCATTCTTTCACATCCGGTTGGTTGAATTTCTACCGGATAGCCGAGTTCTTTCAGTTTACGCAGTATGTTTCGTTCGTTGTAGTGCTCATTTTCTCCGTCATAACCTTTATCGAACTGTACTATGGCAACTTTCTTCCCTGCACCGAGGGCTCTGATCGCAAGCCCAAAGGAACTGGTCGTTTTCCCTTTGCCATACCCGTAGTATACGTGTATGCAGTTCTTTTGCTCATCGGTAAGGTCTTTATAACCTTCGATAGTCTTGAGCATTTTTTCTTTCAGTTTTTTACCGCCTGTTACTATTTCTTTTTCACTCATAATATTAGTAGCTTATTGATATTCCTAATTTAAAATTTCTTAACGGCATCGGGTAACCGGGCATAACCTGGTAATCCGTGTTGAGTATGTTGTTGAGTTCGAAGTTTAAACGGGTTTTAACTTTCCAAATAGCGACAGTGTAATTAAGGCTTCCATCCAGAAGATCCATCGCGGGCAGAAAGATAGTATTTTCGTAATCAGTATACCGTTTACCAATGAACCTGTAATAAAGGTTTACCCCGAATTCTTTATAATTTAAACCAATATTCGTTTTAGATAATTCGACCGGGATGTAAATAAGTTGTTTGCCGTAAGTTGGATCATCAGGTGAGACGCGATTATCCTTCACCGAGCTGGAGTGCGAGTAATTTAAGCCGATATTAAGGTTCATGTCACGCGATAATTCCTTCTCAGCTTTGAAGTCGAATGATATTACATTTGATACAGTCTTATCTATATTTATTGGAGACCAGATACCACCCGGCCCCGGCTGCCAGATTATCTTATCTTTGAAGTTAATGTAGGTATAATTTATGTCCAATGTGTTTTGTGTTATAAAGTCAAAATTGAATACAGCCCCGGCATCGAAGTTAATGGATTTCTGTGTTTTCAAATTGGGGTTCCCTCCTATGCCCCAGTAAAGCTGGTTAAATGTAGGGGCAGCATAATTATTCCCAATGTTTGAACGGATGAACAGTTTAATTTTACTAAATGGCTTATAATTGATACCAAGCTTCCCTGCCACATTAGTTTCATCTATGTCAGATACATTATCGAATCTCACTGACGGAAATATTTTAAAATTATCGACGGGTGTGTACTCGGTTACGACAAACATCCCGGTCTGGTACCTGTTAACATCAGATACAAGTTCGTTGCTGTTAATAGTCGCGTAAGTAAAGTCATAACCGCCTGTAACTTTCAAAATGCTGCTATTATAATCCACCTGTGAGCGGCTTGCTAACACAATGTTCTTGTAATAGCTATTGATCACCGGTTCATCATAGTAATTCATCAGGTTATTCTGGAAATTGGATTCAGATCTCAATGACCAAGTATTGTTAAGCACATTCTTGTAAACCAGTATACTGTTCCAATTTCTGTCATCCTGTTTTGTGTCCGCTGGAGCAGTACCCGTCTCAAGTCCCGGTATACTGCGTTTATCTGAGACAAAGTTAGTATAAAACGACAGGTGATTTTTAGAATTAATTGTATATTCTATATTTGAGTAGAAATTTTTGTAGGTATAATTATTATTAACGCGGTTTTTAAGAGTCGTTGTTTTCCCTGAATGAAAGTAATAATCGAAATTATCTTTAGAATTCTCCGAGGATACCCCGGCATTTATTGAAACCGGTCCCAGATTCTTATTCAGGTCCAGATAAACTTTACTGTAGCCGTAAGACCCTCCCCATGTAGAAAGGTTTAATCCGAAATCACTTTGCGCCCGTGAGGTGACTATATTAACAACACCCCCGATTGCATCCGAGCCATAGATAGAGCTGTAGCCGTTATTAACGACCTCAATTCGTTCTATGTTGTCTTTAGAAACAAGTGAAAGGTCTATCTGGGCATTCTGGTATGAATTAAGTTTGCTCCCGTTTAGAAGGATAAGTGTTTGTTCGGTTTCGAGCCCGTTCATAGATATAGTCTGGAGGGATGAGCCGTTACCATATGACTTAATAAACACTCCGCCTGCCGATTGAAGAATGTCAGAAAGCCGATCCCCATTCTTTGATCTTATAAACTCTCTTTTTAAGACTTCAATCTTTGCAGGCGAAGTGTAAACGCTTGTTTCAATTTTATTGCTGTATACTTTTATCTCTTCGGTAGTATAGTGTGAAGAGTCCTTTTCCTGCTCGTGATTGCTTACAGCAAAAAGTGAAAGTATAATAATTAATATGTATCTAAATATTCTCAATATAAAATAAAAAAACTCCTTACTTCATTTTAATATCCACACGTGTATACAGACAGATATAAAATGAAACAAGGAGTTTCCTTTATGTCCATATAACTTTACCCACGAAGAATATGAAAAATGTTTACTTTCGGCAGGTCTCCTGGCTTAAGAGCAATTTTCAAACCGCCTTCCCACCGCCAAAAGGCGACAGTGGCAAAAACCGGGTTGGTTCGATCTTCTCTTTTACAGTTGCGGGGACAGCTCCGGGTTTTCACCGGATTCCCTATTAATCCCGAAACATCTATTCGGGAACCGTAAGCATGGTTTTATTAAGGAACTGTAATACAAAACTAAACTAAAATATAATAACTTGCAAACATTAATTTAAAACGCTATCTAACATACTGGGATTTCAATCCGTAAGAGGTCTCAGTTTTTTCGAAGACTATAACTTCATTAACTGGGTCATAGAACTTTTGAATCAGGAGAGATTTTCTTTCACCATTTAATTCATAAGTGACGATATAAACCGATGCCGATAATCTGTCGAGTGTCACTTTGCTTGCTTTGCCGACAATAGGATATATCTCTTCCTCCAGGTAAAGCTGTAGGTCATTTTCTTCGGTTCCCTGCAGGACATCATTAACAAGAATGAGGCTGAACAATTCCGCTTCAGATAAAGCAGTTGTATCGCCGTCTTCCTGTTCATTAACAATTTCGGAGTTCGTTCCGTCTTCATCCACGGGATCATTATTACCGCATGAAGCGAGGGCAAAAGAGCTAATCAACATAAAGATTGTCCAGAATTTCATTTGTGAGATTTAAAAAATTAAAATAAAAAAGCTCTCAAATATAGAGAGCTTTTTTTTATAAATGTAGCCAAAAGAAAAGTAAGGATTATTGTATAACCCCCAACTCTTTACCAATATCACCAAATATCTCGAGTATCCTGTCGAGATGCTCATCTTCGTGAGTAGCCATATATGAGGTACGAAGCATAGCGAGATGCTGTGGCACACCCGGTGATATAAACGCATTAACGAATACACCAGCATCGAAAAGCTTTCTCCAGAACTGGAATACGAGCATATCGTCCCCGAGAATAACCGGGACAACAGCCGTTTTCGCTTCGATGATCTTGAAGCCCATGTCTTTATATCCCTGGCGCATTTTATTTGCGTTACGAATAAGGTTATCTATTCTTTCCGGTTCAGCTCTAAGTATATCGAGTGCAGCATCTGCAGCCGCAACCGATGATGGTGTCGGTGATGCAGAAAATATCAACGCGGGTGAATGGTGTTTTATGTAATTAATTACAGGCGCTTCCCCTCCTACGAATCCGCCAAGCGAGGCGAATGTCTTTGAGAAAGTACCCATTGTCATATCAACTTCATTAACAAGACCGAACTCAGAGGCTGTTCCCCTGCCGCCTTCACCAATAACACCGGTAGCATGCGCGTCATCGATCAGGATTCTTGCGTTATGCTTCTTCGCAAGCTCGACCAGTTTTGGAAGGTCTACTATCTCACCTGTTGTAGAGAAGACTCCATCTGACGCAATTAATTTTGGCGCATCATCCGGAAGTGCAGATAAAACCCTTTCAAGGTCAGCCATGTCATTGTGCTTATAACGGAGGAATTTTGCAAAAGCACCGCGAGCCATCATATTTGCAGCAAGGATACATGCATGATTATCCTTATCGGAGATCATGTACTCGTCTTTCTGCACAAGTGTCGGTATTATTCCCTGTGCTGTCTGATATCCTGTAGAAAATAATAATACACTTTCTTTTTGCAAGTAATCGGCAAG
>CALGOI010000349.1 GCA_937959065.1 uncultured Ignavibacteriota bacterium
TACCTTCCACTCGTCCTCTTCTTGAGCTAAGATCACCCATTACATCACCCATGTACTCCTCAGGAGTTACTACTTCAACCTCCATGATAGGCTCGAGTAATACCGGGTCAGCCTTTAAAGCACCTGCTTTGAAAGCCATTGAACCCGCGATCTTAAATGCCATCTCTGAAGAGTCGACATCGTGATATGAACCATCATAAAGTTTTACTTTAATATCTTCTACCGGGTATCCTGCAAGTACTCCGTTCTTCATTGCTTCCTGAATACCGTTAGATACCGCAGGGATATACTCTTTTGGAATGGATCCGCCTACAATAGCATCTTCAAAGATATAACCTTTTCCTTTTTCGTTTGGTTCAAGTTCGATCCATACGTGTCCGAACTGACCTCTACCACCTGACTGCCTAACGAATTTACCTTCCTGCTTAACACTTCCGCGAATAGTCTCTTTATATGCAACCTGTGGTCGTCCAACGTTAGCTTCTACTTTGAATTCCCTCTTCAACCTGTCCACAATAATCTCAAGGTGAAGCTCACCCATACCTGCGATCAAAGTCTGACCGGTTTCATCATCTGTGCTTACCCTGAAAGTCGGATCCTCATCAGACAACTTTGCAAGTGATTCGCCAAGCTTGTCTGAATCTGCCTTTGTCTTAGGCTCAATTGCGATCTGTATAACCGGTTCCGGGAATGAGATCTTCTCAAGAATGATCGGATCTGATTCATCACATAAAGTATCACCGGTTCTTGTATTCTTTAAACCTACTGCTGCCGCAATATCACCGCAGTATACTTCTTTTATCTCTTCTCTGTGGTTAGCATGCATCTGGAGAAGTCGTCCGAATCTCTCTTTCTTCTCGGAAACAGAGTTATAAACGTAACTTCCTGCAGCAGCTTTACCTGCATAAACTCTGAAGAATGTTAACCTTCCAACAAATGGGTCTGTCATAATCTTAAATGCAAGCGAAGTAAACTTCTCATCTTCACTTATCTTTCTTATTACATGATCATCTGTGTGAGCATGGTGCCCCTCGACAGCATCTACATCTTTTGGTGACGGAAGCAGTTCGACAACCTTGTCTAACATGCTCTGTACACCTTTATTCTTGAAGGCTGATCCGCACATTACAGGAATGATCTTCACCTGGATAGTTGCTTCTCTTAATACTTTCTTTATCTCGTCTTCGGTTATTTCTTTACCTTCAAGGAATTTCTCTAATAAAGTATCGTCTACATCAGAGACTGCCTCAAGAAGATTCTGCCTGTACTCATTAGCTTTCTCAACTAATGAATCAGGTATATCCACATCTTCAAATGTAGCTCCTAATGTCTCATCATTATACATTCTGGCTTTCATCCTGATAAGGTCAATGATACCGGCAAACATGTCGCCCTGGCCTACAGGGATCTGAATTGGAACTGCATTGGCTTTTAACCTTTCCTTCATCATCTTTACCACATTAAAGAAATCTGCGCCTGTCCTGTCCATCTTATTCACAAATGCTAGTCTTGGAACATTATACTTATCTGCTTGTCTCCAAACTGTTTCTGATTGGGGCTCAACACCGCCTACCGAACAGAATAATGCAACTGCTCCGTCTAAAACTCTTAGAGACCTTTCTACTTCAGCTGTAAAATCAACGTGCCCAGGTGTATCGATTATATTGATCCTGTGCCCTTCCCATTCACATGTAGTTGCAGCGGAAGTGATCGTGATACCTCTTTCCTTTTCCTGCTCCATCCAGTCCATAGTAGCACCGCCTTCGTGTACTTCGCCCATTCTGTGAAGCCTACCGGTATAATAAAGTATTCTTTCAGTCGTGGTTGTCTTACCGGCATCGATGTGCGCCATGATACCGATGTTTCTTATCTTATCTAATGGTGTTTTCCTGTCTGACATTAATTATTTCTTCCTGTGTAATTTTTGTTCGTTTTGTGAAACTTGTTGTCCGGGTATAATCCGTGACTTCTGTATATTACCATTTAAAATGAGCAAACGCCTTGTTGGCTTCTGCCATTCTATGTGTATCTTCTTTTTTCTTTACAGAGTTGCCTTCTCCGACTGATGCAGCAAGTAATTCATTCGCAAGCTTCAAAGCCATCGACTTTTCATTCCTCTGTCTTGTGTAAGTCAAAATCCATTTTATCGCAAGGGCTACTCTTCTGTCAGGCCTTACCTCGGATGGAATCTGATAGTTTGATCCGCCAACTCTTCTTGACCTTACTTCGATACTTGGCTGGACATTATTTACTGCCTGCTTAAAAGTATCCAGGGGACTTGACTTGGTTTTGTTTTCGATAATTTCAAATGCATCGTACATGATCTTTTGTGCCTTCATTCTCTTTCCGTCTAACATCAAACTGTTAACAAACCTTGACACCAAAATATCGTTGTACTTTGGGTCCGGCATTCTTCTTCTTCTTTCGGGTCTTCTTCTTCTCATTAAAAGAAATCTATTTAATTAATTCTTATATTAATTTATTAACCAGCTGATTGCTTGGCTTTCTTTGCACCGTATTTTGAACGGGCTTTCTTTCTGTTTTCAACACCTGCTGTATCCATCGCACCTCTGATGATGTGATACCTTACACCGGGAAGATCCTTTACCCTGCCGCCTCTTATTAAAACGATCGAGTGTTCCTGAAGGTTGTGTCCTTCACCCGGAATGTATGCGGTCACCTCTATCTGGTTTGTTAAACGAACCCTCGCAACTTTTCTCAAAGCTGAGTTAGGTTTCTTTGGTGTTGTTGTATACACTCTTGTACATACTCCGCGTTTTTGCGGACATGAATCCATGGCAGGTGATTTACTTTTGTACTGCTTTGGGTTCCTGCCCTTTCGCACTAGTTGATTAATTGTAGGCAATTTATACTTTTATCTTACTTAAGCTAATTTTGTAGAAACGTAAAAATACCTAAAATAAATAATTTAGTCAATAATATAAGCCGTATAAACCAATACTTTGAGCCGTATTTTACTTTACTACTTCTTTAGCTAAAAGTAATGGTAAATAATAGTTTAAGGTAATTGCTTAATAATCAATACTAAGCTTGATTGAGCCGAAGCTTGTATCGTCAACGAAGTTCTCGTCCAGGTGGTTTGTTTTTTGGTAAATGTAGTTTATATCGAAGATAAAATTACGGATTGGCTCAATTTTTAAAGATACCTGTGCGACATCAGTATTAACCCTGTTTCCATCTAAAAAATTCGCTATATCTGAATCTATTCCCGGTCTGAATGTTTGATTTGCGCTTCCTCCCACATTCCTCACCAGATCTCCGTTAGAGTCATAAATGTTCTCTCCCTTCCGTGTATGATGGTACTCCAGGCTGAGCGAAAGCCAGTTGCTGAAATTATATGTCAGTCTCGAAAAAATCTGGTCTGCATTTGGTCCTATAGGATTTCCAAGAACCCGACCAAATGATGTATAAGTGTTTTTAGGGTTGAAGTGTGTATAAACGTAAGGACGAATATATGTATATTGCAAAGTCATAGAAATATCTTTCAAGCCTGCCGGTTCTGTCCACATCGATCCCATCTGAAAAGCAACCTTGTTAGTCTGCTTATTGAAATCTGACAAACCTCCAAACAAACTCTCGTCCATAAAGAACGTTCCCTGAAACTGCAAATTCCTGATGAAGTGTGTCTGAATATCAAAGAAAAGTGTTCCGTTGTCCCTGTCTTGTAATGAATGCTCTACAAATTTATAAAAAATGAAAGGCGTTAAATATCCGATGTCGATTCCTCTGGAATAAACTACGCTTTCACCAATTCCAATGTCGAACAAATTGGGAATAGAAAATCTCAGGCTGTTAAAGGCGATGAATTTTGTGTAGTTGCTGTCGCGAATAGTGCTGTATGGACCGACTGTCGAAGCTGTTATCGAAGAAAAATGCGCGATACCATAATCGAATTTCAGTTTAATGAAATCCATGTTTGGGTGAGCACCGCCCAGTGCAAGCGGATCGGTATAACTGTACCCGTAAAGAAGTTTTTCCCTACCAAGCTGTACCGAAATCCTCATATTATCCTGAGGCATTGTTTCATACTTTACATATCCGTCTATGAAGTCAAAGCTTCTTTCACTGTCGTCGGGATTGTTCTCCAGGAATTTATAATTATAACGAAGTCTCGGGTCATTCAATATTGCCAGTGAAGTATCATTTCCAGCGACAACACCCTTTCTTAAATAAAAATTATATCCGAGATGTCCGAAAAATGTGCCCTGGAACCTGCCGCCGAAATCATATAGTATAGCCGTTGCTTTGCTGTTTGGTTTAAATTCCGTCGACATCAAACCCGACATCAGATAATCAAAGAAAAGCGTATTACCGTTGCTGTTTAAAACGTAAAAATACTTTTCTTTATCAGAGAAGATGTCTTTCACATCCAGCCTTCCGTGCGAATCGAATAACGCAGTTGTGTTCGAACTGTTCATCATCGATACATCGAACTTCACCAGGTACTTCTGGATC
>CALGOI010000350.1 GCA_937959065.1 uncultured Ignavibacteriota bacterium
ATTAATTCATCCAGGTATGTAGGCTCATGACGGGAGTCGATAAGCACGAATACCATGTTTACATTTTCTCTCTCGCTGATGTAATCCTCAACAAGTTTTCTCCAACCGGCTCTGATCTGCTCAGGCACTTTTGCGTAGCCATACCCCGGCAGATCAACTAAATAATATTCTTCATTAATTAGAAAATAATTCAATTGACGTGTCTTTCCCGGTGCTGAACCTACTTTGGCAAGCGTTTTCTTACTGCAAACAGTATTTATGAGTGATGATTTACCTACATTAGACCTGCCAACAAATACAAATTCGGATAAAACCGACGCAGGAAGGTTTCTAAGATCGTAAATACTTTTAATAAATTCTGCTGACTTTATCTTCATAATGCTTTAAATAAATGAAAATGTCCCTAACCTCATTTGACTCTCTCTCATCAAGCACTTACCAGTAGTTAAGGACACTAAACCTTATATTATTACAAAAATCTTATTCTTCGTCTTTCTTCTTAGTCGTCTTCTTCTTAGTCTTAGCTTTTGTACCGGTTTCTTTTTTTGTTGCCTTTTTCTTTGTAGATTTCTCTTTCGCTTCAGGCTCTTCTGCTGATTTCTTCTTTGTAGTTTTCTTTTTCTTTGTTGTCTTCTCTTCCTCTGCTTCTTCGATTTCCTTTACGTTATCAAAATCCACAAATTCAATTATTGCTGTATCTCCACCGTCACCATATCTGTGACCTGTTTTCAATACCCTTGTATATCCCCCCTGCCTGTCAGCCATCTTTGGACCTATCTCTTCGAATAATTCCTTTACAGCTTCATCGTCCTTAAGAAAACTCTTTGCTACCCTTCTTAAGTGAACTGATTTCTCAGGCACTGAATCATTATGTGCATGTCTTGCCTTTGTTACAAGCGGCTCTATATACAGCCTTAATTCTTTTGCCTTGGCAAGGGTGGTCTTGATCCTCTTATTTTTAATTAAGCTGACGGATAAATTCGACATCAATGCCTTCCTGTGGCTTGCCGTTCTTCCTAGCTTTCTCTTTTTTGTCCTGTGTTCCATTGTATATTAAAGCGAGAATTAATAGTTAATTATAAATTAAAATTACTTAGCTTCTTCACCAATGTATTTATCAACATCCATCCCGAAATGAAGATTGAAGCTTTCTATAAGTTCACCTAATTCAGCAAGTGATTTTCTTCCGAAATTCCTGTAATGAAGCATCTCTGATTCATTCTTTCTGACCAGGTCGGCAATTGTCTTAATATTAGCTGACCTCAGGCAGTTTTGCGATCTTACCGAGAGATCTAGCTCATCAACGGGCATAAGTAATATTTTTTTAATTACTTCATCCTGTTCATCTTTCTCTTCTACTACCGGCTCGACCTCAACTGCATCAGGAGTCATACCTGTGAATAACTGTATATGCTGGCTTAAAATTTTTGCAGCATAAATAAGAGCATCTTCCGGTTCAATAGAACCATCAGTATTGATCTCGAGGGTTAATTTCTCATAGTCGGTTCTTTGACCTACCCTGGTATTCTCGATCAAATAATTTACTTTAGTTACAGGTGTAAATATCGAATCCATGCTGATGAAACCAAGTGGAAGCTCTGCTTTCTTGTTCTCATCTGATGGAACATAACCTACTCCCTGTCCTAATCTCAATTCTATATCGAGATTTGCATCCTTATTCAAAGTCGCAATATGCTGATCAGGATTCAATACTTCAAAATCAGCTGTTGCGTCCTGGATGTCCTTAGCTGTAAGGTCTTTAGGACCTTTTACGCTTAACTCTATCTTTGTACCTTTTCCTGTAATATCTTTAAATCTTACTTCCTTCAGGTTAAGGATTATTTCCGATAGATCTTCTACTACTCCCTTTATTGTCGTAAATTCATGTGGCGCATCGTTTACCTTAATTGCAGTAATTGCCGTGCCGGGCAAAGACGATATCAATATTCTTCTAAGTGAGTTTCCGATTGTTACACCGAAACCTCTTTCGAGCGGCTGAATCACAAACTTTCCGTATGTATCTGTATAGGTTGACTCTTCCTTTGCAACTTTCTCCGGCATTTGAATGTGAAATATCTTCATAGTTTGCCTAAATGTATTTAATTTTTTAAAAACCTGGTTCTTACTTGGAGTACAACTCTACTATAAGCTGTTCGTTACCAATGAATGGTACCTCTTCCCTCTCAGGGCTCTTTAGGTATGTTCCAGTCATGCTTGCCTTGTCTAATGATAACCAAGGCATTAACATATTATCCTTCATTCTCTTCATTGCATCGTGAAAGATCGGTAACTTCTTGCTGCCTTCTCTTACCCTGATTACGTCACCTGATTTTAATAAGTAAGATGGCCTGTCTACCACCTTATCATTAACTGTCAGATGTCTGTGCAGGACTAATTGTCTCGCCGATTTACGTGAAGGCGCAAGTCCTAATCTATAAAGAGTATTATCCAATCTGCTCTCTAAAATAGATACAAGATTATTACCGGTAACACCTTTTCTCCTTGATGCTTCCTTAAAATAATTCCTGAACTGCTTTTCAAGTAAGCCGTAAGTTTTTCTTACTTTCTGCTTCTCTCTAAGCTGTACAGCATAATCGGTCATTCTTGTTCTTCTCGAAAGCCCGTGCTGTCCCGGAGGGTAGTTCTTGTTTTCAATAGGACACTTGTCTGTAAAACACTTCGTACCCTTTAAAAACAGTTTCTGACGCTCTCTGCGGCACAGTTTACAACTCGCATCTGTATATCTTGCCATTTAAATACAGTTATATATTTGATTACTATAAATAGTTTAAACTCTTCTTCTTTTTGGAGGTCTGCATCCATTATGAGGAAGCGGGGTAATGTCCTTGATCGATGTAATATCAAGACCGTTGGTATTTAGAGACCTTACTGCTGCATCTCTGCCCGAACCCACTCCTTTTATGAATACTTCAACTTTCCTTAATCCAAGGTCAAATGCTTCCTTAGCAGCAGCTTCAGCTGCTACCTGGGCGGCAAATGGTGTGCTCTTCTTTGAACCCTTGAATCCCATTCTGCCTGATGAAGCCCATGAAATAGTGTTACCATAAAGATCGGTAAGCGTCACTATTACATTATTGAATGTTGCCTTGATGTGTGCAACTCCGTTTGCATCAACCTGGATCTTCTTCTTGTTCTTTTTAAATGACTTAGCCAATTTCTAACTATTTTACTTTAGACTATTCTTTAAACTTTACTTCTTAGCTGCTGCTTTCTTTTTGCCGGCAACAGTTTTTCTCTTTCCTTTCCTTGTTCGGGCATTGGTTCTTGTCCTTTGTCCGTTTACAGGAAGACCTTTTCTGTGCCTTTTCCCTCTGTAAGTACCGATCTCCATCAGACGCTTTATGTTCATTTGGATCTCTGATCTTAATGCACCTTCAACCGTTATTTCTGCATCAATTGCTGAACGGATCTCGTTTACTTCATCATCATTCAAATCTGATACTTTTCTGCTTTCGTCGATTCCTACCTGGGCAAGGATCTTCTCGGCTGTAGTCCTGCCAATTCCGAAAATAGAGGTTAACCCGATTACGATTCGTTTGTTCTTTGGTAAATCAATTCCGGCTATTCTTGCCAATTTCTTCTTATTTAATTATTATAATTTCTGTTTCTTTGCTTTGATCTTAACCCTGTCTTTGCTTGTGCTTGGGGTTAGGACAGATTACACGCACTACACCGTTTCTCTTTATGATCTTGCATTTATCGCACATTTTTTTTACCGAACTTCTTACTTTCATGACTGTATATCCCTTATTGTTTAAAATTTATTTATAACGGTATGTTATACGTCCTTTTGTTAGATCATATGGTGAAAGCTCAACCGTTACCTTGTCACCCTGTAATATCCTGATAAAATTCATCCGCATCTTACCGGAAATATGCGCCAATACCTCATGACCGTTTTCAAGTTTTACCCTGAACGTTGTATTGGGAAGTATCTCCGAAATTACTCCATCTACTTTTATTAAATCCTGTTTTGACATCTGGCGTTTTTACTTCTTTACTAATTTTGTCTTGTTAATATTTCGGGTTCCCCGTCTGTTATCAATACTGTGTGCTCAAAATGTGCTGACGGTTTATGATCTCTCGTTACTATTGTCCACCCGTCACTATCTTCATATACATCTGCAGTACCATAATTTACCATTGGCTCGATAGCCAGCGTCATCCCGCTTTTGAGTTTCTGTCTTCCTGAAGGAGAATAATAATTCGGAACAGCCGGCTCTTCGTGGAGATTCTTACCTATACCATGACCAACCAACTCTCTTACAACCGAAAATCCTGAACCCTCTACAAACTCTTGAATTGCAAGTGAAATATCGTTAACTGTGTTTCCGTCCCTTGCCTGGCTTATACCTTTAAAAAGCGATTCCTCGGTGACTTTCAATAACTTTTCCTTCTGAGGGGAAATCTCACCAACTTTAAAAGTGTAAGCGCTGTCACCGTAATAACCGTTCTTCCTTACACCAACATCCACAGATAAAATATCACCTTCCTTCAGGACAATCCCATTTGGTATGCCGTGAACTACTACTTCGTTGACAGATGCACATATGCTTGCGGGGAATTTCTTCTTCTTGGTTCCATACCCTTTAAATGCCGGCTCACCTCCCCTGGATAATATAAACTCCTCTACTATCTTATCCAGTTCACTTGTCGTTACTCCCGGTTTTACAAAAGTACCAATATGTTTAAGAACATCCGCTACTATCTTACAACTTTCGGAAATTAACTGGATTTCCTTTTCACTTTTTACCAATGACATCTCTGTATTTCTACCTTCTGCCTTTTATCTTAGAACCCTTCATAAATCCATCATAATGCCTCATTAGTAAGTGTGACTCAATCTGCTGTAATGTGTCAAGTGCAACACCTACTATAATTAGCAAACTCGTTCCTCCAAAGAATGCCGCAAATCCTGATGTTATTCCCATATTCATCACGAATGTCGGGAGAATAGCGATGATTGCAAGGAATATCGCTCCCGGTAAAGTGATCTTAGTCAGAATATTATCTATAAAATCCGATGTCGGTTTACCCGGCCTTACACCCGGTATAAATCCTCCCTGCCTCTTCATATTATCAGCAACGTCCTTTGGATTAAATGCGATCGCTGTATAAAAATATGTAAAGAATATGATCAATAACGCATATACCGCCGCGTAAACAAAACTCGTATAGTTAAAATATCCCGCAAGAGTCTGCATAAACTGACTGTCCGGGAAAAATGACAAGAACGTACTCGGTATAAACATTATCGACTGAGCAAAGATCAGAGGCATAACACCCGCCTGGTTAACCTTTAAAGGTATATACTGAGTTACGCCGCCAAATACTTTTCTGCCAACAACCCTCTTTGCATATTGAACGGGTATTCGCCGTGTCGCGACTGTAACAGCCACAACTCCAGCCACGATCAATACAAAAGCGGCAATGAACACAACTTCTATAAGGATATTCCTTACACCTGATGATACAAGTTGATATTCATCCAATACTGCAAAAGGAAACTGAGCTATAATGCCAATGAAAATAATAAGAGATATACCGTTTCCTATACCACGGTCAGTTATCTGTTCACCAAGCCACATCATAAATATCGTACCGGCTGTTAAAAATATTACAGTCGATATCGTAAATAAAAATCCCGAAACTTCTGGATTTATAATACTGAGTTCGCCTACCTTTCTGCTTGCAAGCTGTACGCTCACACCCCACGCCTGAAGCGCTGCTATTGGGATTGTTCCTATTCGGGTAAGCTGGTTTATCTTTTTACGTCCTTCTTCACCTTCCTTCTGTAGCTTCTGGAAATAAGGAAATACCGCACCAAGAAGCTGAATTATAATAGATGCACTGATGTATGGCATAATACCAAGAGCAAATACCGCAGCATTATTAAAAGCTCCTCCTACAAAAAGGTCATAAAGCCCAAATAATGTATTGGATGCCTGGTTTTGAGATGCCTCCGCTAATAGAGCAGCATTAATTGCTGGTAGTGTTATATGAGCACCGATCCTTACTACAA